>JBFFCW010000126.1:0-9446 GCA_041559695.1 Desulfobacterales bacterium | reverse complement strand
GCTCCGGGCTTATGGTCAACATGGGCGCCGTACAGTAACTGTCGCCGGTGTGGACGCCCATGGCGTCGACATTTTCGATAAAGCAAACCGTTATCATCTGGTTTTTAGAATCTCGAACCACTTCCAGTTCGAGCTCCTCCCAGCCCAGGACCGATTCCTCAACCAGGATCTGATTGACCAGACTCGCTGCCAGACCGCGGGCGGCGATAACCCTTAATTCCTCAACATTATAGACCAGCCCCCCCCCGGTACCCCCCATAGTGTAGGCCGGACGAATAACAACCGGGTACCCCAGATCTTCTGCCACCGCCTCGGCATCTTCAACCGTAGTGACCGTTTTGCTGGCCGGCATTTCGATACCCAGTTTTTCCATCGTGGCCTTAAACGCCAGACGGTCTTCACCCCGCTCGATGGCATCCACATTCACACCGATAATCTGGACGCCATATTCTTCCAATACGCCGGTGCGGGAGAGCTCAGAAGACAGATTCAGACCGGATTGTCCGCCCAGGTTGGGCAGGAGTGCATCGGGTCGCTCCTTGGCGATAATTTGCGTCAGGGTTTTCAAATTCAGCGGTTCAACGTAGGTCACATCGGCCAGACCCGGATCGGTCATGATCGTTGCCGGATTGGAATTCACCAGCACAATTTCATATCCCATGGATCGCAGTGCTTTGCATGCCTGTGTTCCGGAATAGTCAAACTCACAGGCCTGCCCGATCACGATAGGACCTGATCCGATGATGAGAACTTTGTGGATGTCATCTCTTTTGGCCATTATCCCTCCCTTAAGTGAGTTTCAAATGAATTCGTTTCGGCGGTAAGCGGATACCCATCAATTCTTGCGAGAGGAATATAGGAAACTGGATATTGCGTGTCAATAATATTTACTGGCGTTGCGTCCGGTCGCCGGCTGTGGGTGAGCGTCATATTTGCAACCGCATAGCGGAAATTTACCTTGACATAGCATACCACGCTGTGGCATTAAAAAGAGGCCCCTCCATGTTGAACGTTGATCTGAACCATACTTTCCTAATGGATTTTTTTCTACTTGAAGCGGAACCGCTTGCTGAATAGATTCTGGCATAAAAATATTTAAATGGGATAATCTGATGAACCCAGACGGCTGCACCCGCAGGTTTAACCCGCCGCGCAACATCAGCAGGCTGAGATTCTATTTTCGCCTTTTTATTATGGCGGCCTTTTTAATGGTTTTGGCTGTCTGGCTGGACTATTGGCTCAGAGGGGAAATCGGCATTGCCAAAAAATTTGTCGCCTTTGTAAATGGTCAATGGGGTACCGGCGTCTTGATCGGCGGCGGTATTTTTTATGCCCTGCTGTTGAGCCTGCCGTTCGTGCCGGGGGTTGAGCTGGGAGTGCTGCTCATGTGCGTTTTTGGAAAAGGAGGAATTGTTTTTGCGTATTTTGCCACCATTGCCGGATTGAGCCTGGCATTTCTTGTCGGTCGCCTGCTGCCGCAAAGATGGGTGGAATCCAGCCTCGAAAAACTTGGATTTTCTCAAAGCTGCGACAACCCTGCCGCTGAGATTGACGGTATGCTGGACAATCTTTCCCGCAAATCGAAATTCTGCCAAAACCGCTTCGGCTCATTTTTGTCGAAGTATCGCTACCTGACGATCGCTGTTTTGTTCAATGCGCCCGGAAATTACCTGGTCGGCGGCGGCGGCGGCATTTCGCTGGCCTGCGGGATCAGCCGCAGCATCTCATGGAAATGGTTTTTGCTGACCGTTGTTCTGGCGGTCTTGCCGGTGCCCCTGCTGGCCTTTTTGGGCGTCATTCAGCTGGAAACATTTTTAGGCACTTCAAAATAAAAAAGATGATGACACAAAACGATCTGGTGCTCATGATTTTTCAGCCGCTTTTCTGAAATGCATCAGATAGTTCACGTGGGTGTTCCCGCCCGCCGAGTATTTTCTTAAAATCGGATTGTAGTGCAGCCCGGTCAAATCCTTAAACGATAATCCGGAATCTACAGCCCAATCCCTGAGCTCCGCCGGTTTGATGAATTTGCGATAGCGGTGGGTGCCCTTGCGCACCAGGCCGAGGATGTATTCCGCACCGATAATTGCAAACACAAAGGATTTCGGGTTGCGGTTCAGGGTGGCAAAAAACACGTCCCCACCGGGCCTGGCCAGTGTTTTACATGCTGTGACGACCGAGGCCGGATCGGGAACGTGCTCCAGCAGCTCCAGACAGGTAACGACATCAAATTGATCCGGGTGGGTTCCGGCAAATTGTTCGGTGGTCGCCCGGTGATAATCGACGTGAAGGCCGGACTTGCGCGAATGCAGTCTGGCAACCCCCAGGGCGGCTTCACCCATATCAATCCCGCTGACCACGGCGCCCAGCGAAGCCATGGCCTCGGCCAGAATCCCCCCGCCGCAGCCCGCATCCAGCACTGCTTTTCCGGCAAGGGGTGCCCGATCGTTAATATAGTTCAGCCGCAGCACGTTGATGTCATGCAGGGCTTTAAAGTCCCCCTGCTTATCCCACCAGATCGGGGCCATGGCCTCAAATTTGGCAATTTCAGCCTCGTCAATATTTGCAGCGGGGTCTTCTTTTGAATTCCGTATCATGGAATTATCTTATTATTCAACGCAAAAGCGCAGAGGACGCAGAGACAAAAAAATTTTGTTCTCTGCGATCTCTGCGTCTCTGCGGTGAGAATTATTTTAACGCAGAAGTCTTTTTCACAAGGCCCCAGAGCTGCGACAACAGCATGCCCGACAGCATCAGCCCGCAGCCGAAAAGGCCGCGGGCTGAAATGATTTCATCCAGTATCAGCCAGCCGCCGATGGCCGCAAAGACGGCTTCCAGGCTCAGCAAAATGGCCGCATGGGCCGGATGGGATTCTCTCTGGGCGATCACCTGCAGGGTATAGGCGATCCCGACCGAAAGCAAGCCGCCATATAAAATGGGAATGGCAGCTTGAAAAATTGACAGCATGGTGATGTCTTCAATAACGCCTGCGGTGATAAGGCTGAGAACCGAACAGGCCACATACTGAGAAAAAGCCAATTTAACCGGGTTTATTCTGGGTGAAAGCCAACCGATGATCAAAACATGAGCAGCCCAGAAAAAAGCACCGATTAAGACAAGCAAATCGCCCAGTTCAATCGCAAATTCTTCTGTCACACTTAAAAAGTAAAGGCCGATAGCCGCCAGTATCGCCCCGATCCAGGTCCCGATTTTGGGTTGCTGCCGCCAGAAAAGACCCAGCAGCGGCACAATTATCACATAAAGGCCGGTGATAAACCCGGCTTTTCCGGCTGTCGTGTAAACCAATCCAATTTGCTGTAACGAGGCCCCCGAGAAAAGCGCCAGCCCGAGCGCAGCGCCTCCGAAAAGGATGGTTTTCACACCGGGGGGCGGCATGATCCTGTTGGTTGCGGTTCGCTGCTCCCGAGCTATTGCCACCAGGGGCAACAATGACAGGCTGCCGATGGCAAATCGAATGCCGTTAAAGGTAAACGGCCCCACATAGTCCATGCCCACCCGCTGGGCGACAAAGGCAAATCCCCAGATGATGGCGGTGGTCAGCAGCAGCGCATCTGATTTTAGCGTTACACCTTTCATAACAGGGCACCATACTTTCTGCCCAATTCGGAGTCAAGTGAAACTCCCCGGGTTGCAACCCGGGTATCTAGCACTTCCTCAGACAAACGCCGCCCCCGTGACGGGGGAGGATTGAGGAGGGGGTGACAGGCCCTGAGGATTCACCCTCCCCTTTATCCCCTCCGACTCGGCTGAGCCCGTCGCAGGCCATCAAGGGAGGGGAATTGTAAGTATATCATCGTGTCGGGCCGAAGCCCTTGGCGAAGGTTGACCATCCCCAACGTAATAGAAAAAGCGGTCCGGCATATCGTCGCAAAGATCAGATGCAAAGCAGTAGAAATAAAAAGGGTTGATAAATATAAACTCGCAGAATAAATTGGTCCCAAAGTTTGCCGGAGTCTCAGCGGCAAATGGAAAAAAAATATTTCTGCGTTCGCTGCGCCGCTGTGTGAGATATTTAAAGGAGGACTCGATTATGAACCTGGCCCAATTTCCCCGCCGCCGCTATACCGATGGAAGGACCCCGATTGAAAAACTTGCGCGGCTTTCAGCAGAGCTGGGCGGGCCCACCGTCTATATAAAAAGAGACGACTTGCTGGGGCTTGCCGGGGGGGGCAATAAAACCCGCAAGCTGGAATTTCTGGTGGCCGAGGCATTGGGCCGGGATGCCGACACGCTGATTACCTGCGGGGCGGTGCAATCCAACCACTGCCGCTTGACGCTGGCAGCCGCCGTCAAAGAAGGACTCAAATGCAGGCTGGTTCTGGAAGAGCGGGTCCCCGGCAGTTATAAACTGGAATCCGGCGGAAACAATTTTTTATTCCAATTGATGGGTGTCGAAAAAATCACCGTCGTCCCCGGCGGTTCGGACATGACGGCCGCGATGCAGTCGGTTGCCGACGAGGTCGCCGCTGAAGGCCGCAAAGCCTATGTCATCCCCGGCGGCGGGTCCAATCCGGTGGGTGCGACCGGCTATGTGGCCTGCGCCCAGGAAATCCTGGCGCAGATCTTTGACCTCGGAATCAATATCGATCGAATCATTTGCGCCAGCGGCAGCGCCGGCACCCATGCGGGGCTGGTCACCGGTTTTTACGGCAGCAACAGCAATCTCCCGGTGATCGGCATCAATGTCAGCCGACCGAAAAGCGATCAGGAAGAACTGGTGCATGATCTCGTTCAAAGAACTGCCAGACATATCGGCCTAAATTCAGATATCCCCAGAGAAGCCGTCGTTTGCTTTGATGAATATGTCGGGCCCGGCTATTCGCTGCCGACACCTGAAATGGCTGAAGCCGTTCGAATGCTTGCCCGTTTGGAAGGCGTTCTGATCGATCCGGTATACACCGGCAAAGCCATGGCAGGGCTCATTGACCTGGTGCGCAGAGGCACCTTCAACAAAGATGAAAAAATTCTTTTTGTTCACACCGGTGGTTCGCCGGCGCTGTATGTGTATATGCAGGATATCCTGGGTTAAATAAGGTTCAAAGGTTCAGGGTTCAGAGGTTCGAATATTCAGATTTCAGTGTCCAGGTGTCAGGTGTCAGGAAAAAAGGGGCTGAGTGAACTCTGTGGTAAAAATTATGAAAGTAGGGTCGGCCATCGGGCCGACCCATAGCTGGCGGGCGCGGTGGCCCGCCCTACTTTACATTTTTGAAAATTTTAAAATTTGAATTTGGGATTTGTTTCGGGTTTCGTATTTTTTTTCAGCGCTGGTTAAATATTATTTGGCTGTTCAACTTAGTTAAAACCTGAGGAAATTCGGTGACTGAAAAAACGATCGGCATTTTGGGCGGCATGGGCCCTGAGGCAACACTCGATTGCTATTCCAGAATCATCTCAAACACGCCGGCAAAAACGGATCAGGAACACCTGCGGGTAATCATCGATTCCAACCCCAAAGTCCCGGACCGCACCGCCGCCATCGCCGCAGAGGGCGAATCTCCGGTGCCCGTCCTGGTGGCCGGCTGCCGTGCCCTGCAACAGGCCGGGGCGGATTTTATCATTATCCCCTGCGTGTCCGCCCATTTCTTTCTGGATGAAATCCAACAACAGATCGCGCTTCCCATCCTGTCGATTTTTGATGTCGTCACCGAAGCTATCATCAGTGACCCGCCGCAGATCAAAACCGTCGGGCTGATGGGCACCACCGGAACCATCAATGGCGGCCTGTTTCAAAAACGCCTGGCCGTCGACGGCATCGAAACCATGGTCGCCGATGAAATCCAACAGTCGAAAGTAATGGCGGCCATTTACGATATCAAAAATTCTCAACCGGCTCGCTCCAGAACGCAAATCACATCAGATCTGGTAGCCGTCGCCGATGGCCTCATCTCAATGGGTGCGCGGGGAATCATTGCCGGCTGCACCGAGATCCCGCTGGTCTTAAAACAGGAACACCTGTCTGTGCCCTACTTCGATGCGTTAACCATACTGGCCCGCGCCGCCATCTTTAAGGCCGGCCTGACGCCAATTCCCTAATCCATGTCTTGACTTGCAGCTTAATTCCAGATTATCCTTGCTTTCCGCCCTATCTACCCATTAGAATCCCGAATGCAAAACAATGGGGCGTCTCCCATGTTTATGGCTTCGAGCGTCGGGAGAGATGCAGATAAAAATATGAAATGCGATTGCTCTCGTTCGTTTTGAGATCGTTAGTTTTTAACAGGTGATGTTATGGTTAGCGCAATTTTGATGGCCGGATATAAAAACAAAATGGAGGTAAAGCGTTACAGCAAGATCGTTGCCGAGCATTACGGTGAGAAATTCATTGAGGTCGGTTACCGGCCTTTACGAGAATTTAAAACAGTCAAGGACGGCAAAGAAGAAAAAAAGCCCGTTATCCAGTTTACGCTCGAAAAGCTGTTTGCATGTGATCTGATTGACGAAATTATCATCGTCGGCCACCAGATGCTGCTCGAGCAACGTCTGGGCAAATTTATTGAAAAATTTTCAAAACCATGCCGATTGATTAATCAGAATGCGCCGATTGAACCGGAGGTTGTCAAGCGGTTCAACATCATCGGGCGCAAAGTCAAACACAATACCATAGCGGGCAATTTAATCAAAGGATACGCCGCCAGCAGCGCCTGCAAGCATAAAACGCATGCGTTGTATGTGGCCTCGGATTCCCCCCTGACGACCAAAGCATTCATCGAGCATTTTCTGATGAGCGCTCAAAAATATCAGGACCAGGCAGCCATATTCTTCCCGGCGGTACTCATTGGTACCGATAAAGACAAACTGGAAAGATCCCCGCTCAGGCTTCTGAACGATACGGAGTTTGAATTGCCCGGATTAAAAGATATGTACGGCCGGCAGGGATTCCGGCTTTCTTCTTTGATGTTTGCCAACCCTCATTTATTCGATATCAATACGGCCAACACCGCATATAGCCTGCGCAAAGCGCTTAATCCCAACGTCCAACTGAGGCTGTTTAAAATTACGCGCAACCTGGGCTATCCTAATGTCTATTCCAAATATTTCATCAGAAAAGATTTAAGTATCAAAGAAGTCGAAAACATCACGTCCGCATTTTTTAACGGCAAGCTCAAGTTAATTCCAATGGCTGGAGAAGAATCAACATACGATTATGACGGTACTGATTTTGAATATCGTATGATTAATAAGATGCTACAGGACGGCTGACGTTTCGCCTCTAAGAATATTTTTAAGAATAAATGAACCCAAACCGTCAAATTGCTGCATTTTTTGATTTCGATGAAACCTTGTTGGACGTGGAAAGCGGCCGATTGGGCATCCAGTGGCTCTGGGATAGACGCCTGGTACCGTTTGGCTATATTCTTAAAATCCTCGTGGCCAACTTTTTATATCAGCGGCGGCTGCTTTCAGACGAGCGCATGGTCAAAATAATGCTGACCTTCTACAGGAAAAAACGCCTGGCTGACTTTCAAAAAGGAGCGGATCATTTTTACAAAGCCTATTTAAAACCTCACCTGGCGCCTGGAATTCTGACAAGGGTTCATTTCCATAAAAAGGAAGGTCATCTGCTGGTATTGATATCCGGCTCGGTCAGGTACCTGCTCGAGCCAGTCGTAAAGGATCTTGAATTTGACCATCTGTTGTGCACCGACTTGGAAGTCGACGAAAACGGGCTGATGACCGGAAAGCCGGCAGACCTGGTGTGCGTGGACCACAATAAAAAAGTGCTGACCTTAAAGCTGGCGCAACAGCTTGAATTGGACCTTCAAAAATCCTACGCTTACGGCAATCATCATTCGGATCTCCCGCTGCTGGAGACCGTCGGCAACCCGCATGTGGTCGAACCCACCAGCATTTTAGAAAAAATCGCCCACCAAAGATCCTGGCCGATACTCGGCTATCGCTAGTATTGTGTCCCAGAAATATTATCTAAAATATTATTAAGTACTGAGCGGCTATACCCAGCAGTCATTCCCGCGCAGCAGACTGGGTCGTAAACTGCAAAAAAAATGAGCCTTTTTGTCATTCCGGGCTTGCACCGGAATCCGGTTCTTTTTCAAAGTGTTACAGTACTGGATGCCGGATCAAGTCCGGCATGAAAGGCAGAATTCAAGCGCTTTTTTGAATTACGACACAGCCTGGCAGACGGGAACCCAGGCGGCTTTGAACTGGACTCCCGCCTGCGCGGGAGTGACAATCATTTTGTAACTTATTTGTAGGACACAATCCTAGAATTGAATTTAAAAAACGGTGCAATTATTTTTGCAGTGTAAGCCACTTTCACATTAAATAATATCCTGATTTAGCAGCGTTTAAAAACAAACCGCTGCGAATCTGTCAACTTTCGTTGCGCTTCATATATTCTTCCAGCCTTCGGCACCTTGGGCCCGTGTAACCAAAAATTATTCCTTTCAATTATAAAAACACCTCACCTTGCCAAAAAGCAACCCACTGAAATCATATGAGTAAATTTTCAGTAGCGATTTGGATTACTACGTCTAAGCCATTTAGCAGGACCTGAAGGATGGTCCCCCGGGAACATTTCTGGCATGCCCATTGCTCTATACATTAGCTAAAAGAGAAAGGGAGGGCGGGAAAATGAGATATTACATGGCAAGTTTTAGCGGGTCGGTTTCGGATGGAATGAACTACAAACAAGAGGGCAGCGGCAACGATTTATATCTTCATTTCCCTGAATTGAGAGAAATTATCAATCGCTACCCCTTCAAGAGCATCGACTTCAGGCTCACAAACGGTGATCGGCTCAGAATTTACGATATCAATAAAAACAAGCGCCTGAATAACTGAAAACGCAACGGACAAATATCGCCCAAAAATTACAGAAGAAGGGTCTAATGAAAAAGGAACTCTTATCAATTCCTGAAGCGGCAGAACTTTTAAGCTGCAGCACCCGCACGGTTCGGCGATTGATAGAAGAACGAACCATTGAAGCCTGCAAGCTCAGAAGCTCAACCCGAGTGGTATATTCCTCGTTGCGCGAATATATTTTAACCATTATCGGGGACTATCAGGAAAAGAACGGCCTGGCTGAATTTAGATCATCCGGTTGAAAAAGTGTGACTGTGCGGGACTGTGCGGGACCGGATGACTTTTCTGACGACCCCCAAAATGATATCCTCTATCTTGAAGTGATTTTAAAACCGTTTCTAATACTTTGGTGCTAGAAATTTCTATTTAGGGTCAAAAAAATCTAATACTTTCATAACCCATGGATTACCCGACTTATGATAAAAATTCATACTCATGCCGTATTGTACGGTCGTGAGTTCATTGATAAGATTGTTGATATCGTTAAGCCAAGTTTTATGTTTTTATTGACAATGAATTGAAGTCTCGAATATAAAAATATTTACGGCTCAAAAGCCCGGTTCTCTGACTTATACCTGAAGTTCACTCTGATTGATCATTAT
>JBFFCW010000125.1:0-9533 GCA_041559695.1 Desulfobacterales bacterium | reverse complement strand
TCGTTCGACCCTGAGGCTCTCGACGGGCAGAATTCCTCAACTTTAGTCACTTTAGATCATTTTTCACTTTAGCGCACTTGTCTTTAAGTATTCTCTAATAACCAGGAACCTCCGATTGGATTTTAACCCAAGCGGTATATTAATTTGCTATGATTTCTCTGGCCAGTTCAAAGTAGCTCTGGGCGCCGACGGATGTGGCATCGTACAGCAAAATGGGTTTGCCAAAGCTGGGCGCTTCGCTTAATCGGACGTTTCTGGGCACCATGGTTTTAAAAACCAGCTCCTTGAAATAATTTTCGGCTTCTTCGGCGACCTGGTAAGCGAGATTGGTGCGTTTATCAAACATGGTCAATAAAATGCCGGCGACTTTTAAATCAGGATTCAGATTGCGCTTAATGCGCTTTACCGTGTTGAGGAGTTGCCCCAGGCCCTCTAAGGCGTAATATTCCGCCTGCAGCGGTATCAATACCGAATGTGCGGCGGTCAGGGCGTTGACCGTCAGAAGGCTCAAGGAAGGCGGGCAGTCCAAAAAAATATAGTCAAATGATTGATTTAGGCCGGAAATCAGATTTTTTAAAGTCTTTTCACGATCGGGGTTGGACATCATTTCGACTTCAAACCCGATCAATTCGACGTCAGCCGGAATCACTTTGAGGGTCGGAATTTCACTGTCCACGATCAGGCTTGACGCGCCGGCCCGGCCCAGCATACCGTGATAAAGGGTTTTTTCCAGTCGGGAGCGGTCAATGCCGAGTCCCGAAGTTGCATTTGCCTGGGGATCGCAATCGACCAGCAGCGTTTTTTTTTCGGAAACCGCCAGGGCCGCCGCCAGGTTAACGGCGGTGGTCGTCTTGCCGACGCCGCCTTTCTGGTTGGCTATGCAAATGATGTGGGTCATATGCCGGATGCTCTAACATAAAATTTGGGGTTTGAAAAGAACTTTAAAATATGGCATCTTTACATGATTTATCAATTGAAAATGATAGGTTAGTGATTACCAGGCGCCAATACGCATCACTCCAGTACGCCCGGATCGTCGGATTCACAAACACTGGCAACCTTGTATTTACTCACTTAAATGTTATAATATCGAAATCTTAATTATTGAACCCGTTTGTACGCGAATGATTCGAAAATTCATATATATCTGGATAGCGGCTTTATTTTTGTTGAGTCAGCTAACCCCCCGGGTTGCCTTTAGCCTCACCGTCAGTGAAGAAGAGAAGCTGGGCCGGCAGATCCTGCGCCATATTTATCAGCATTATGAAATTATCGATGATCCGGTAATTGTGGAATATGTTAACCAGGTCGGCAATCGCATCGTTGCGGGCCTGGAAGATCCTTTGTTCAACTATAGATTCCACGTTATCAATGTGGATGCTTATAATGCGTTTGCCATTCCGGCCGGCTATATTTTTATTAATAGCGGGTTGGTGACGGCCATGGACGATGAAGAGGAACTGGCCGGCATTCTGGCTCATGAAATTGCCCATGTTAACGCGCGCCATATTTCCCAGAAAATCGAAAGATCCAAGAAAATCGGCTGGGCGACCATGGCGGGCGTGGCCGCCGGTATTTTAATCGGAGCGGCCGGCGGCGGAGAAGCGGCGCAGGCTGTCACGCAGGGCAGCCAGGCTGCCGGCGCTGCCGCCCAATTGTCCTACAGCCGTGAAAACGAAACGCAGGCCGACCAGCTGGGCCTGATCTACCTGGCAGATGCCGGTTACGGCGGCGAAGGCCTGCTGAAGATTTTAAAAAAGATGCGCAGCAAACAGTGGTTTGATACCGAACAGATACCCACTTACATGCGGACCCATCCGGGCATTGATGAGCGCATTACCTATCTTGACGCGCAGATTGCCAGTACACCAAAAACCGCCAAAGCCAATCCCCCAAAATCTTCTGATGATTTTGCAAGGGCGCACACCTATCTGATTACTCGCTATGGCGATGAAAATCTGGTATTGCGGTATCTTCAAGCCGCGGTTAAGAAATATCCCCAGGATCCGATGGCCCATTACCGCTACGGGCTCATTCTGGCCCGGGTGGGCCGCAGAGACGAAGCCATTGCGCACCTCAGAACCGCAATGGAAAAGCGAGCATTTGATCCCTATATCCTGAGGGATGTCGGCCGGGTCTATTATTTGGATGGGCAGTACCAGCAGTCATTAAAAATGCTGAAAACGGCTTACAATATGATTCCGGATGATGCGGATTGCGGCCTGTACCTCGGGCAGACCTATATGGATATGGGGTTGTTTGACGAGGCCTCGCCTGTTTTACAGGAGGTAGTAAAAAAACACCCCCAGTATACCAAGGCTTACTACACCCTGGGGCAAAGTCTGGGCAAACAGGGAAATCTGGGAGATGCGCACTATTACCTCGCTATCTACCACACGCGCAGAGGCGACTACAAGACCGCTGTTGTCCAATACCGGCGTGCGCTTAAATACGTCAAGGATCCTGACAGGCGAGCCAAAATAGAGGAGCGCTTAAAAAAGTTCGAGGAAGCATTTACTAAAAAGCGCTAACTGCGGTCAAAATGGGAAAACTGCATCGAAAAGGTTCCCCGGCCCTGGGTTGCCGAGCGCAGGGTTGTCGAATAGCCGAACATCCGTGACAGCGGCACGGTTGCATTGATCACCTGGACCCCGCCTTTGTGCTCTATGGATTCAATTTTCCCGCCTCTGGAATTTAAGTCTCCGATGACATCACCCATGAAGGCCTCGGGCATAAAGATCTCCGCAGTCATTATCGGCTCCAGCAAAAAAGGCTTGCCGGCGGCCATGGCATCTTTACATGCCATGGAGGCACTGACGGTATGGGCGAGTTCGGTTCCCAGAGATTCTTTATAATTTGCATTTGCCAGTTTGACCTCGACATCCACCACTGGATATCCCATCAGCGACCCGCTTGCCAGGGATTCCAAAACCCCTTTTTCAACAGCGGCGATCAATATGTCCGGCAGCGCATCCGCCGAGATTTCGGCGATAAATTTGTTTCCGGTTCCCCGGGGCAAGGGCGCCATTTTTACTGAAACTTCCGCGAAATGGCGCTGTCCCGCAATTTCCTTATCAAAAATGACCGAGGCTGCTGATTTTTTTTCGATGGTTTCCCGGTAAACCACCTGTGGTTTGCCCACATTGACATTGGTATGGAATTCACGCTGCATACGGCTGATAATGATTTCCAGATGTAATTCGCCCATACCCGATAAGATCGTCTGGGCGGTATCTTCATCTTTTCGAACGACAAGGGTCGGATCTTCGGCCATAAATTTGGCCAGGACTGCATCTAATTTTTCCTGATCCGCATGGGTTTTGGGTTCCACCGCAATGGAGATAACCGGTTCATAGAACTCGATCTTTTCGAGCAAGACCGGGTGCTCACGATAACACAAGGTTTCGCCGGTTGAAGATCCCTTTAAGCCCATCACGCCGACAATGCTTCCGGCACCTGCGGACTCCATGCGTTCCCGCCGATTGGCATGCATATTCAATATGCGCGCAACTTTTTCCTTTTCATTGCGGGCGGGATTGAATACCTCCCCACCGACTTTGATTTGTCCGCTGTAAATCCGGATAAAGGATAATTTGCGCCCCTCCATCATTGCGACTTTGAAAATCAGGGCGGCCAGCGGTTCGGAATCTTTGGGCAGACACGTGATGATCTCGCCGGATTCGGGGTGGGTCCCTTCAATGGGGGGGATATCCGCCGGACTCGGTAAAAATTCGATGATCGCATCAAGCAGCGGCTGGATGCCTTTATTTTTCAAAGCTGCACCGCACAGCAGCGGTACCAGTTTGAGATCAATCGTCGCTCTGCGGATGGCGGCCAGCAATTTGTCCGTATCAATAGGTGCTTCCGCCAGATAAGCCTCCATTATATCATCGTCAAATTCCGCCGCGGTTTCGATCAGTTTCTCGCGGTATTCTTCAGCGGTGTTCATAAATTCCGGCGGGATCTCCTGTTCGTCGAAATCTGCTCCCAGCGTTTCTTCATGCCACAGGATCTGTTTCATCCGGATTAAATCGATAATGGTTTTGAAATCATCTTCCGTGCCTCCCGGCAGCTGCAGGATGAGCGGTTGGGCCTTGAGGCGTTCTTTAATCATCTCAACCGTGCCGAAGAAATCAGCTCCGACCCGGTCCAATTTATTGATAAAGGCGATTTTGGGTACATGGTATTTATCGGCCTGGCGCCATACAGTTTCGGATTGCGGCTCCACGCCCTCCACGGCACTGAATATACCGATGGCGCCGTCCAGCACCCGCAGAGATCGTTCAACCTCGATCGTAAAATCCACATGCCCGGGCGTGTCAATGATGTGGATTTCCGTATTTCCCCAATGGCAGGTAGTGACGGCGGAGGTAATCGTAATGCCTCTTTCCTGCTCATCGGGCATCCAATCCATCACCGCCTCCCCATCATGGACTTCACCAATTTTATGGGAGCGACCGGTGTAATACAGAATGCGCTCGGTCACCGTCGTCTTGCCGGCGTCGATGTGGGCGATAATGCCGATATTGCGGATATTTCCGATTTTTGTTGCTTTTTTTTTCATCGTATCAACAGCATATTTGCCTTAATCGGAATTTGCAGATCGATATGACCCGCAAGCGTCATTGATTCATCCCCGTTAATCAGAATTTTTACCGCTTCAATTTCAGTGACATTCAACACCAGCGAATTGACAATGGAATAGATACTCAACAATTCAGATTTTATTCCGCCCGGATGGTTTTCAGCAACATTTGATGTCAGGTCAAGATAGCAAATGCCCTGCGGGGTCAAATAGGCGGCGCGCACGGCAGTCTCCACGGGAATGGTGCGCGCCAGACCCTGCTGGGGGCCTTTAATCAGTGCTTCTACAATACTTCTGGCAAAAAATTCAGGATGTTTCGAATCTTTCAGCACCCGCTCTTCGGCCATCAGAAACTGATTGTCCTTGTCCGAAAAATACAAATGGACCGGGGTTGCTTTTGATGACGCCAGGTCAGCCGGCCGCGGGCTCTCTTCAAGCTGCCTGCGAACCGCCCCGGGCTGATCCGAGCGCACGACCATCACGATCAGCAAAACGATGCCGACCATCAGGGTAAAAACAAAATACCAGATATAGCGCTTTGCGATCATATGCCAGCGTGAGCCTTTTTAGCGTGACTGAAAATAGAACCCGATTTTTATGCCAATCACCGGTGGATGTCAAGCATAAGCACTGCTTGTCATTTTAGTTTGACTTGCCTTATACAGGAATGGTATCAGATGCGCTTTCAGAAAATTAAAAAAGGTTAGCCTTGGACTAACCTTATTATGTATGGGTTGATGGTGGAGCTGAGGGGGATCGAACCCCTGACCTCATGACTGCCAGTCATGCGCTCTCCCAGCTGAGCTACAGCCCCACTTGGTGTTTCCAGTTTTACAGGCGCACCTAACAAATAGCGGCGGGGGTGTCAATATTTAATTCAATTATTTAAAGTTCCCGTTGGCAGCCGTTTGAAAAATCGTCCGGGGCCGAAGGGTAAAGGCGAGTTGCCGTCTATTGACAAAACCTTATATAGCAAATATTATTAGTATCTTACATTATTGATGTCCAAAACAAATGGTGGCCGATTGGCAATCCGGGTGAAACTGGGCACACCGTATTATATAAGCCGGCGTAATGGAGCGTTGGCGTGCTGGAGTGTTGGCAAGCCGATTGCGTTTTGCATCAGGGATTGGACAAGAGAGGCTTGAATGAAACCGGTTGGGAATCCAACAGACCCGTTTTCAGGTCAGTCAAAGGGATCGGATGTTTACAAAGATTTTGATGCAACCGAGCTCTACTGCCCGAAATGTAAAGAGTCGGTACCGGTTCGCAAACGGCTGCTGCTGGTATTGCCGGAAGGTGATAAATACGAATATTTATGTGCCTATTGCGCCGAGACGGTTGGGACTAAAATTGACAAGCAGAGCAAACCGCTGACCATTATTACCTGATTTTGGGCCTTCCTTCTTTTGCGGTTTCGTAGTATTTTATGTGAATATGAAAAGTTATCGGTTCAAAGGTTCAAGGTTCTCCGTTCAGGGTTATTCCAACCGCCTTTTTCGAACCGCTGAACCTGCAAGGAGAAAAATTCAATGTTAAGCTTAATGCGTAAGCACGCCAGCAGCTGGATCATCAAATTTTTATTGGCAGCCATCATCGTGGTGTTCATCCCCTGGGGGGTTCAAAGATACACATCCCAACGCTCCAGCCGTGTTGCCGATGTAAACGGGACCGTCATTACGTTAAATGAGTACCGCAACTCATACACCAACCTGGTTGAACAGGTGCGGCAGTCATTCGGCAATAATTTGAATGACGAGCTGATACAGGCCCTGCAATTGCGAAAGCGCGCTTTGGACCAGCTGGTTGATAGAGCCCTGATGCTGCAGGAGGCCGAAAAGCTAAAAATCCAGGTTTCGAATGAGGAGCTTGCCGAAGCGATTAGAAACATCAGTGCCTTTCAGACGGCCGGATTGTTCGACAACCA
Organism: Desulfobacterales bacterium; assembly: GCA_041559695.1. Classification (GTDB taxonomy): domain Bacteria; phylum Desulfobacterota; class Desulfobacteria; order Desulfobacterales; family JAHEIW01; genus JAHEIW01. The sequence goes on along the minus strand of JBFFCW010000125.1, from coordinate 3,021 downwards.
GCGTTATCTGAATACGCTAAGCCGCACAAAACTTTCGCCTGAAACCTTTGAGGAACAGCAGCGCGAGGCCCTGATCATTGATAAACTCCAAAACTTTATCAGCGGCAACATTAAAGTATCGGAGCTGGAAGCCCGGCAATGGTATAAATACAATAATACCGAAGTGGACGTGGAGTATGTTGTTTTTGAACCCGGGCAATTTAAGAACATTGAACCCACAGCGGATGAGATTCTTGATTTTTTTGACCAGCATAAAGAAACTTACAAAACCGATCCTGAAATTAAAGCTCGCTACCTTTATTTGAAACCCGCCGACTTTGCAGGCAGAATAACGGTTGGCGAGGAGGATATACAAGATTATTATGAAAGCAATCCGGAAAAATTTAAAAATCCGGAAACCGTTCAAGCACGGCATATTCTGATAAAAGTTGACCAGAACGCCAAGCCTGAAGAAGTTGAAAGCGCACGCCAAAGAGCCGAAGATGTCCTTAAACTGGCAAGCGAAGGTCAGGATTTCGCTGCCCTTGCCCAGCAATACTCAGAGGGCCCGACTAAAACGAAAGGGGGAGATCTGGGGACTTTCCGCAGGGAAGCGATGGTGAAACCTTTTGCGGACAAGGCGTTTTCCATGAAGGCCGGTGATATCAGCGACCCGGTCCGCACCCGTTTCGGGTGGCATATTATCAAAGTTGAAAAAACAAATCCCGCAAAAACCCTTTCACTGGATGAAGCGCGAGAAGACATTGAAAAAACGTTGAAAACAGAGCAATCCAGAAATTTGGCCTATGACGAAGCCGAAGCCGTCTATGACAAAGTGTTTGAGGGCCAGAATCTGGCCGATATCGCTCAGGAGCGGAATTTGAAAATTCTGACAACGGAACTTTTTCCTCAAAAACGTCCTCCCAAAGAAATCAAAGACGCCGCCCGGTTTGCGTCGGTTGCTTTTGGCCTGCCGGCCAACGAAGTCAGTGATGTTCAGGAATTCGGTGATGGATATTATTTGATTGAAGTGGTTGAAAAGGTGCCGGCTAAAATTCCGGAACTCAAGGCCGTAGAAGACAGCGTTAAAAAAGATGTCATTAAAGAAAAACAGGATGCCAAAGCGCTTAGCGAAGCCAATGGATTTTTAGCGGAACTTAAAAAAGGACAGCCTTTTAACACCGTCAGCCAGAAGTTCAAGTTGGCATCGAAAAAAACGGGCTTTTTCAAACGGAACGATTCCATACCCACGATCGGCCAAGAAGCTGAAATTGCACGCACAGCCTTTAAGCTTTCTGATCAGGATCAGCTGCCCGGCGAACCCCTAAAAGGCCAAAAAGGCTATTATGTAATCAGCTTCCGCGAGCGGAAAGAACCAGAATTAAATGGTTTTGAAAAGGAGAAGACGGCCCTCAAGGATCAATTGCTGCAACAAAAGACGTTTAAAACCATGGATGCCTGGTTGAAACGCATAAAGAGCGAAAGCCAGATTTCCATCGAAGAAGGTTTCTGGCAAAGTTAGCCAATCAACAGATCCTTGACGGTACACCACTTCCAAGCAGTTGATGAAAGGAGATGAAACATGTCCGATGGTGATTATCGCCCTGGCTCTGGCAGTTACGGTTTTGTGACTAAAAAATGCCCCGAGTGTTATACCCATCTACCGCTGCAAACCCCTAAATGCCCATCCTGTAAAACCAAACTTGGCAATGTAGACAAGCTCGGCTTTGCCACCCGACCGTTCGACTGGTCGGGTTATCTCATAGCGATTGTCGCTATTGTGGGATTTTGTTGGTTTGTATGGTGGGGATTTATTAAAGACTAACGCCGGGACAATTATCAGCGCCGAACTATTTGACCGGCGGGATTGATCAAGACCGCACCTTTTAATTTTCACTTCTCATCTCGAAATCTACTTCAGCGATACTCAAATTGTTTTTCAAGGATATCATCGGGCATATTGTCAAGATAACGCGACGGCCGGTTCAATATCAAACCGGTACTGCGATCATACACATCGCCCGGATAGGTGAAAAACAGGTTCTCTTTGGCCCGGGTGGTGGCCACATACATCAGCCTTAGTTCTTCTTCAAGCTCTTCTTCTTTATGCAAGCTATGCACCGAGGGGAATCTGCCGTCCAGGGCCCAAATGACAAATACGCTGTGCCACTCCAGGCCCTTGGCGGAATGGATTGTCGACAGAATCAAGCGATCCGAATTTGAAGCACCGGTTCCCGTATACAGCGAGTTTTCATAACTGGTATTCGGCGGTTCAAGGGCCATGTCGGTCAGAAATGGGTCGAGGCTTTTGTAGCGCACCATTATTTCTGCCAGATGCTCCAGATCCTTGGCCCGGCGAGGGTGGTCGTCATAGCGGTTTTTTAAAATCGGCAAATAATAATCTATGATGGTTTCTCCCATTTCAGAAATACTCATCGGATGTGTATCCAGGGTTGAGATAAGCTGTTTGAGACGTTCAAGCCCCTTGATCCGGCCTATTTTTGCCGAAAGCAGACCGGTATAACCTGATTGTTCATTCAGGGTCGCCTCAAAAATTCTTTGGGCGGTTTTAGGTCCAACCTTTTCGATAAGAAGTAAAATTCGGTACCAGCTGATGCGGTCGTAAGCATTGGCAATCACCCGCATGTGAGCGAGGACATCCTTGATATGAGCCGATTCGATAAATTTAAATCCCCCCATCTTCACAAATTCGATGCCCTCCCGGCTAAGCTCGATCTCGAGGTCAAACGAATGGAAGCTGGCGCGAAAAAGAACCGCGATTTCATTTAAGGAGACGCCCTGTTGCTGCAGATCTTTAATCTGATCAACCACAAATCTGGATTGACTGTATTCATCGTCGGCATTAACGATCACCGGTGTTGATCCGCCCCTTCGTTGGGTAAACAGATTTTTAGTGAATTTTTCTTTAGCGCGATCAATGATGGCATTGGTCAGGGTCAATATCGGTTGGATGCTGCGGTAATTTTCTTCCAGGTAAACGATTCGGGTTTCCGGAAACATTTTTGGAAAGTCGATAATATT
>JBFFCW010000124.1:0-9604 GCA_041559695.1 Desulfobacterales bacterium | reverse complement strand
CAGGCTAAAATTCGATACTGCTGGGTGTTCTGGGAAAAGGGATCACGTCGCGGATGTTGCTGATGCCGGTGATCATCATCAAAAAGCGCTCAATGCCCAGACCAAAGCCACTGTGGGGTACGCTGCCGAAGCGGCGGGCGTCCAGATACCACCACAGGGGGGCTTTGTCCATTTTCATTTCGTCAATGCGGGCTTCGAGCACCGCCAGGCGTTCCTCACGCTGACTGCCGCCGATAATTTCACCGATACGCGGCACCAGGACATCCATGGCGGCAACCGTCCGCTCATCGTCATTGACCCGCATATAAAAAGGCTTGATGGTTTTGGGGTAGTCATAGACAATGACGGGCTTTTCAAAGTGTTGTTCGGTCAGAAAGCGCTCGTGTTCGGTCTGCAGATCATGGCCGAAGCCGACCGGATACTCAAATTTTTTGCCGGACCGATTCAGGATATCCACCGCCTCGCGGTACGGCAGACGGATGTAGTCGGATTGCGCGATGTTTTCCAGCCTGGCCATCAGGGTTTTATCCACCCATCTGGCAAACAGCTCCAGATCTTCGGCACACTCGTCCATGGCATAGGTGGTCAGCTCGCGAATGAGCGCTTCGCCCAGGGCCATATTGCCTTCGAGGTCACAGAAGGCCATCTCCGGTTCCACCATCCAGAACTCGGCGGCATGCCGTCGGGTATTTGAATTTTCCGCCCGGAAGGTGGGCCCGAAGGTGTAGACATCTCCCAGGGCCAGGGCAAACATCTCGGCCGACAATTGCCCTGAAACCGTCAGATTGGCTTCTTTGCCGAAAAAATCCTGCTGGTAATCCGCTTTGCCTTCTTTTTGGGGTGGATGGTTCATGTCCAGGGTGGTTACCCGAAACAGCTCCCCGGCACCTTCACAATCCGAACCGGTCAGGATCGGTGAATGCAGATAACGAAAGCCGCGGTCCCGGAAGAATTTGTGAACCCCGAAGGCCATCTCGGAGCGGATGCGAAAGGCTGCACCGTATTTGTTGGTGCGGGGCCGCAGGTGGGCGATGGTTCTTAAAAATTCATCGGTGTGGCGTTTTTTCTGCAACGGAAAGTCTTCCGGGGCCAGGTTAATGACCTCCACCCCGCCGGCCGGGATCTCCCATTTCTGCCCCCCCCCTTTGGATTCCACAAGCTGTCCGTCGACGGCCAGCGCCGAACCGGTAGTCAGTTTTTTGATGTCTTCATAATTGGGCAGTTTTTCATCCGCCACCACCTGGATGTTTTTCAGGCTGGAGCCGTCGTTGACCTCGATGAAGGAAAACCCCTTGGAATCGCGTCGGGTGCGCACCCATCCCTTTATCAGCACCTGATCCATCGGGCGATCGGATTTTAAGAGTTTAAATATTTTTGTGCGTTCCATCGGAACTCCCCTTTTTAATCGTTCGTCCGCCTCCGGCGAATTGAGCCCGTTGCGCCGGTTTAAATCAGGATTTTTCTATTGTAACCCGGTAATGGCTCAGATGCCAGCGGATAGCCTACCCTATTTATAACACCACCCATCCTATCCGGCAAGATCGATCTACTGCCATTTCCCTGACCAGGGCGGCCTAGATGATGTCGGTTAAAGGTTTCAGCGTGGTTCTGGGACTCACGGCGTCGTCGTTTTCAAGGAGAAAAACATTGCCGTGCGGACAAGCGGCACCCTGCTGATGGTGGCGGGCGCAGTGTTGATTGCGATATGGGGGGAGTAGGTGTCAGGTGTCAGCAAACAGATGACAGAATGCGGAATCAGATGATTCTCGGCGTCTTCGGGTTCGTCATCCTGCCACCTGAACACTGAAACCTTAAGTACTATATGGTCACATCCAGAAAAAGGCCGGTCGGATCCGCTTGAAGTTCCCTGCCGGTGCCGGCTGCCGTCAAGGCGGAATGCAGCTGGTTGAACAGCCCCTCGGATTCGGTTCCAAAAAGCGCCCGGTGCACAGACGCCGCGCTTTGCGGGGATGCCAACGCCGCTTCAAATTGACTTCGGTTGGCCCGGGAAAATTTGAATACGCCTTCCTGGGTCTTTTCAAAATCAAAACCAATGCCAAAGTCGGTGTTGAATTGAGACCCCTGGGAGTCAAACCATGACGCGACCGCACTGCGAACCTCATTTTGCAGCGCTTCGGTTTCGGTGCCCTGCGGCGAGGTGCTGGCCGAACCATCGAACAGGGCATTCATGGAATCGGCAATGACATTGACCAGGTCGCCCAGCATTTTGGCGTCCGTGGGGGTAACCGGTGTTTCCGCGACATCCTCATCCGTGCCAGTCGCGGCCTGCAGTTCGGCGATGTAGGTTTCAGCATACTCAGACGTAAGATCAGACGATTTTACTGCATCAATACCGCCTGTTTGTACGTCTATGGTTTCGTTTACCGGCTCATAGGTGCCGTCTGGTATTTCCACGGCCGGGAAAAAGTTCGTCGTGCCGCTGTCAAGAATGAGTTGACTTTCGGCGTCGTTAGAACTCAGCGTGACCCGTTTGGTGTCGCTGTCGTAGCTTGCGGTGACATCTGCCGCCGAGGCGGTAATACTATCAAGGATGTCGTTTAATGAATCCGTATTGACGTCAATGTCGATGGTAACACCATTGACGCTGATGCTGCCGCTTTGCACCGTGGAGAAGGCATCCACCTCTGCCAGCGGCGTTGCAGGATCTTCGGTTACCGTCCCATCTTCTCCGGGGACTGCCACCGCGCTGTCCAGTTTTACGGCGGCAACAAATCCGGACGTGTCGTTTGCCAGGACAATATCCGGAGTCGAACCGGGCGTGTCCTGGGTCAGCAACACCGTTTCGCTGGCAGCGTCGTAGCTGGCCGTTACGCCGGCAGCGGATTGATTGATTTTATCGAGCACGCTGTTAATCGAATCATCCGCCGCAACATCGATGGTGGTCCCATTGATTTCAAAGGATCCGCTGGTGACATCGAGACCAGATTGAAGATTCGGATCATCGGCGCCCGTCCCGTTAAAGGGGTTGTCCGGATTGACCGCATTTTCCACGCTGTCATAAACCTCCAGGGTGAAGCTGTCATTTTTCACAAAATCCCCTTCGCCGAAGGTTACCGTCAAGCCGTTGGACAGGGTGTAGGGTGTATCGATACCGTCTTGTTTTTTGAAATTTAAGCTATCGATTTGATTATTGCTGGAATCGTAAACGTTGATCTGAACCAGATCTCCACCAAGGGTACCCCCCTTTTTAACCGTAAACGTGAGCGTGTCGGTGCCGCTGGAGCCGTCATATTCGCCGCCGATCGTGGGCTGAGCGGTCGAGGTGCCGGTCCATTCGATCGTGTCGGTCGAATAAGCGGTCGTCGAGGCATTGACCTCTTCGGTCGACTGCAGGGTGGTGGGCGTTGCGGTCCCGCTCGAGCTCAAGTCAAGACTGGCGGCAGAGGTGGCGCTTGCAGAGATGTCGACTTCAATTGTTGCAGATTCTGAAGCCGGCATCAATTGACGGACCGCCTCCATGGCTTTGCGCATGCGCAGCACATTGCGTGTGGCGTCGTCCATCTGATCCCGCTGATTTGAAACCGGAAACCCCTTGAACGAGGCGGCGACGGAACGCTGCTTTTGAATGGTATCGATGTAACCGAAACCAAAGCGATTGCTCTCGTATGGATTAATTCCCCCGAACAGTTGCATTTGTCCTCCTTTTGAAACAGGCGGCACAAGCAAAAAAGCTGAGCCACCATCTTGCAGGTTGCCCAGCTTTTAAGCCTCCTCAGGCAACCCGGCCATCCACCTCCGGCGGACCCGTGGCTTTCCGTCCCCCGATTACTCGGGGTTTGGCATTATCAAGAGCGATGTTAACTACGGGTTTTATTTCTTTCGAAAATAAACCCGCAAATTTTCAAAAAACAGAACTAAAGAATCGAATATCCCCAAAATATTCTGATTCAATTATCTTATCGGTATTTTGCTAAAACAACTTTAGCTAAATTTATGATGAATGGCTACAATTTCAATGTTTTGGGTTGTCAGCTCATTTTCGTCATTTTTGTGTACCCCGTTCGTTCTCCGTTACTTTTTTTCCATCACGCCATTGCGTCAAAGGCGCTTCTAAAGCCTGACCGTGATATAATACCCCTGATCCCCTCTCTGCAAAAGAATCACCACCGATCGCCGCTGGCGGTATTTGACAATCGCCTTCTTAAAATCATCTTTGTTTGAAATGGCGGCATCATCGATCTGTAGGATGACATCACCGGGCCGGGCGCCGATCCTGGCCAGATCGCTGCGGCCGTCGATTTCAGAGATGACCACACCCTGGCGAATCTGAATCCGGTAATTCTTGCGGTTTTTCGCGGTTAAATCTTCGACCCGAATGCCCATCAACCGCAGGGCCAGACCCTCGGCCATCTCCATGGGAAACACCCGGGATTTAATGCGCACCGTTTCGGTTTTGCCGTTGCGCCATATTTGAGCTTTGAGGGTGTCACCGGCCGCATAGGTTTTTTTGACCGACCCGTAATCCTGCACCGAGGATATCTTTTTATTTCCGATCGCCAGAATGATATCGCCTTCCTGCAGACCGGCGCTGCTTGCCGGGCTGTCGGGCTCGAGGGCTTTAACCATGACGCCCTTTTTGCCGGGAACCTTCAGATAGCCGGCCAGCTTTTTATCCAGGTTTTGCACGGTGATGCCGATCCAGGTCTGGATCACTTCGCCAAATTGAATCAGGTCGGAGATAATTTTTTTGGCCTTGTTGATGGGAATTGCAAAACCGATACCCTGGGCCTTGGCGTAAATGGCGGTATTGATGCCGATGAGATCGCCGTTGATATTTAACAACGGCCCGCCGCTGTTGCCGGGGTTGATGGAGGCATCGATCTGGATAAAGTCAAGGAATACCCGCTGCTCGCTGCGGATACTGCGGTCGACGGCGCTGATGACGCCGGTGGTCACCGTATGGGAAAAACCGAAGGGATTGCCGATGGCAATTACGGTTTCGCCGATCATCAGGTCATCACTGCTGCCCATTTCGATCGACGGCAGCCGGGCCGGGGAATCGATCTGCAACACGGCCAGGTCGGAATCCGGATCGGCGCCCACGATTTTGGCCTCAAATTCGCGTTCATCCTCGAGCACCACCTTGATATTGCCGGAGCGCTCGATGACATGCGCATTGGTCAGAATAAAGCCCCGTTTACCGTCGATGATCACGCCGGACCCCAGGCTGGTGCTTTTGCGGCGGCTTTCGAAACGGGGATCAAAGAAATCTTTGAAAAACTCTTCGAAAAACGGATCCATACCGAAACCCGAGAAGGGATTGGCGCGCTTGCGAACCTCGTAAGAGGAGCTTATATTTACCACAGCCGGGCTGACCTTGCGCACCGCCCTCACCACCGGGCTTTCGCGCTCGCTATTCAGGCCCCAGCCGGGTTGTGAAAAGCCCAGCATAAAAAGAAGTGAAAGCAACGTAAAAAGGGTGCGCCCTGTTTTATTTTTGATTCGCATCAAGTTGTTGTGCATATCTGTCCTTCCGGCAAACGGGTCTCGGGTTGGTTTGAAACCACAAAGCGATTTGGCTGCTAAAATATAAACATCGCGCCATGAAAATAAAGACGGCGGCTTCAATTTTTTGAGTTAATCTGATAGCATGAGCCGAAATAAATCCGTTATGCCGGTTGAGCCCGTTGTCCGGTTGCCCGGCAGGAAAAAATAGAAATTGTTTTTTTTCCGATTATAACGGGCTCAACCGGCAACCGGCAAACCTGATCGGGTGCTTCGCACCATAAGCGGAATCCATGCGCATTAAAACAATCGAAGATATTTTGCCTCTGGTTGAAAAACCCAGCCGCTATCTGGGCGGCGAAATCAATCAGATTAAAAAGGACCTGGAGCGGGTTAAACTGCGTTTTGCACTGGCTTTTCCGGATCTATATGAAATCGGCACCTCCCATTTCGGGATGCAGATTCTGTATCATATTTTAAACGCCCATCCGGACATTGCCGCCGAGCGGGTCTTTGCGCCCGGAATGGATATGGACCATCATCTCAGGCGCAGCGGGCTGCGCTTATTTTCTCTGGAATCCCGTCTGCCCCTCGATCGGTTTGATATTATCGGATTCAGTCTGCTCTATGAACTGAACTACACCAATATCTTAAGCATTCTGGAGCTGTCCGGCATTCCGTTTTATGCTGCGCAACGGGACGCTTCTTTTCCGTTGATTATCGCCGGGGGCCCGTGCACCTGCAACCCGGAGCCGGTTGCGGATTTTTTCGATGCCATTGTTATCGGAGACGGCGAAAACGTCACCCTGGCGCTGGCCGAAGGCTGGATGCAATGGAAAAAAAACAGCGGCAGCGATAAAGAGGCGCTTTTAAAGCGCTGGTCAAAAATTGAAGGCGTTTATATTCCCTCGTTTTTTAAACCGCAATATGATGAAAGCGGTTTCCAGACCCTGCAGCCGCTGTATCCGGACTATACGCAGGTGACCCGAACGCTGGTTGCCGATCTGGATCAGGTGGCTTTTCCGGAGAAACCCATCATCCCCTTCGGCAAACCCGTGCATGACCGGCTGCGGTTGGAGGTTGCCAGGGGCTGTACCCGCGGCTGCCGGTTCTGTCAGGCCGGCATGATCTACCGGCCGGTGCGGGAACGCGCGCCCGATTCACTGCTCGCCATTTGTGATCAATCCGTCAATGCCACCGGATACGAAGATATTTCCCTGCTGTCGCTGAGCACCGGCGATTACGGTTGTATCGTGCCGTTGATGTCGCGTTTGATGTCGGACTATGCACCCGAGAATGTGGCGGTTTCCCTGCCGTCGTTGAGGGCCGGAACGTTGACGCCGGAGCTGATGAAACTGATCAAGACGGTGCGCAAAACCGGGTTTACCATTGCACCCGAGGCCGGCAGCCAGCGGCTGCGGGACATCATCAATAAAAATATCAGTGAAACTGAAATTATGGCGACGGTCAAAGACGCCTTTGACCTGGGATGGCGGGTCATCAAATTATATTTTATGATCGGGCTTCCGACCGAAACCGTCGAGGACTTAAGGGCCCTGGAGGATTTAGTTAAAGCCCTGCGGCAAATCAAAAGCCCCGACGGGCGCCGGGGAAAAATCAATGTCAGCGTGGCTACCTTTATTCCCAAAGCGCATACCCCCTTTCAATGGGCCTCCCAGCTGTCGCTGGCTGAATCCGAAGATCGCTTAAGGCGGGTGAAGGACGCGCTCAAATTGTCCGGCATTCAAATCAAATGGCAGAACCCGAAAGTCAGCTGGCTGGAAGGGGTTTGGGCCCGCGGCGATCGAAGGCTGAGCCGGCTGCTGGTAACCGCCTATCATAAAGGTTGCCGGTTTGACGGCTGGAGTGATCGGTTTCGATATGACCTGTGGGCAGCGGCCCTTGCCGAAGAAGGACTGGATCCTGAATTTTACACGCTGCGGCCGAGAGATGTCTGTGAGCCGTTGCCCTGGGACCATATCAACACCCGGGTGACCAAAGCGTTTTTAGCCGCTGAATGGGAAAACGCAACCCGGGAAAGCTTTACCGCGGACTGCCGGGTTGATGACTGCAGCCAGTGCGGTGTCTGCGACTTTGAACAAATAGAGCCCCGGACCCACGCCGCATTAAAAGACAGCGCCGTTGGGCTGAACCCATCCGATGCCCCGAAACCACCGGCCTTCAAGAAACTCTCTGTTTTTTACAGCAAGCTGGACGAAGCCCGGTATTTCGGGCATCTTGAACTGGTCAACATTTTCCAGCGAGCCTTAAAACGGGCCGCAATTGCGGTTCGGGTTTCAGAGGGATTTCACCCCAAACCCAAAATCTCCTTTGATGACCCCCTGCCGGTGGGAATCGAGAGCCAGCAGGAACGCTTTATGATAACCGTACCGGATACCATTCGCCCACGGGACGTCAAGGCCGCCTTGAACGCTCAATTGCCCGCCGGGCTTAAAATCGTCCATTGTCAATTAGCCCCCCAAAAGGCGCCGGCACCCCTCCGCAAACGCGTCCGCTACCGGATTGTCCTAAAAGAGGTGCTTTTCGATAAAGCCCGGCTAAACGCTTTCAACCAGAGATCGGATTTTTACATTACGCTCACCCAGCGAAAAGGAAAGTTGAAAAAGTTAGATTTAAAAGATATTGTAGTAAACAGTGAATTGTTCGGCTCGAGTCATCTGGAGCTGACGCTTCAATCCGAGCCGGGAAAAACCGTGCGGGCGTTTGATGTCTTGCGCCACATATTCGAATTCAGTGACACGCAGGTCAAGCAGGCAACGATTACCAAGCTGGGAGAAGCATCGAGCAACCCGGGAATTTAGCAATATATTATACAGAATGTGAAAAGGGTATGTACAAACAACTGATCATCAATGTTTCGAATCATGAAACCCGGGTGGCGCTTTTAGAAGACGGGACCATCGTGGAATTATATGTGGATCGCGGGGATGATTCGGATGTTGCCGGCAATATTTACAAAGGCAAAGTGTTGCGGGTATTGCCCGGGATGCAGGCGGCGTTTGTGGATGTCGGTCTTAATCAGGCGGCATTTATTTATGTGGATGATGTTTATACAAATGATATTGAGGAATATGAGCGCCTGTTTCAAATCGATGCCGAGGAACCGCAAATAGAACCCGAAAGCAACCCGAAACCGCCGCGATACGAAAACCGGCGCAGTTATCAGATTGAAGAGCTTATTTCAGAGGGCCAGGAGGTATTGGCCCAGGTCGTCAAATCCCCCATCGGGACCAAAGGGGCCCGAATTTCTTCTTACGTTTCTTTGCCCGGCCGCTTCCTGGTGCTGATGCCCAAATCCGATCATATCGGCATTTCGCGACGAATCGAATATGAAACCGAACGCGAGCGCCTGCGAAATTGCGTCATGAATTTGCGCACCAACAACCATGGTTATATTGTGCGGACGGCTGCTGAGGGCGAGTCTGAAGAAAAACTGGCTTCCGAGATGTCCTTTGTGAATAACCTGTGGGCCAACATCCAAAAAAAATATGAAAAAGCCCCCGCCCCGTCCAGGCTGCATCAGGAGATTTCCGTGAGCCTGCGCGCGGTCAGGGATTTGCTGATCCATGAAGTCGAGAAACTGGTTATTGATTCCAAGCCGACCTATGATGCGGTTTTATCGTTTCTGGACACTTACATGCCCGGCTTAAAGGATCATGTGGTGCTCTACGACGGCGCCGAACCGGTTTTTGACGCCTACAACCTGGAAGGCGATATTTCGAGAGCGCTCAAACCCAAGGTCTGGTTGAAATCCGGCGGATATATTACCCTCGAGCACACCGAGGCCCTGGTAGCAATTGATGTAAACACCGGCCGCTATGTCGGCAAGCACAATCTGGAAGAAACGATTCTAAAAACCAATCTGGAGGCCGTCAAGGAGATCGCCTATCAAATCCGGCTGCGGGATCTTGGCGGCATTATCATTATCGATTTTATCGATATGGATAAAAAGTCCAATCAGGACAAGGTGTTTAATGCTCTGCGGGAAGCATTGGAAAAAGACAAAAGCAAAACCCATGTGCTGCCGATGTCGGAGATGGGGCTCATCCAGATGACCCGCAAACGCACCCGGGAACCGCTCACCCGGATTCTGTGCGAACCCTGCTACTATTGCGAT
>JBFFCW010000123.1:0-9643 GCA_041559695.1 Desulfobacterales bacterium | reverse complement strand
GATCATTCGGCCAGGATCCCTTTTGGGTTTCTAAACTGGGCCTGACGATAATTTCGCATTTACAGCAAAACAATATCATGGCAGTGGCCAAACACTTTCCCGGCATCGGCCGAACCGTCGCTGATTCCCACACTGATCTGCCGTCTTGCGAGTGCGACCTGGCCGAATTGGAATCTTGTGACCTCATACCCTTTGCAGATAGTATCGAGCAGCAAGTTGCCGGCATTATGCTGTCCCATGTGATATATAAAAAAATCGATCCTCGATGGCCGGCCAGTTTATCACAACGCATTGCCCTGAAACTGTTGCGGGAGCGTATGCGGTTTTCGGGAATTTCGATGACCGATGACCTGGACATGGGCGCCATTAACAAACATTATGATATTAAAACAGCCATCCGCCAGATCCTTCCGGCCGACATTGACATGACCTTGATCTGCCACCAGGGCCCCAATATTGAGATCGCCTATAAAGAGATTTTAAAGCACCTGCGAGGCTCTCCTGAAATCGAAGCCATGGGCGTCGAATCAGTTGAGAGAATAATGGCGCTCAAAGAAAAATATATCAAAATTTAGACATTCCTGACTCCCTAAATCTTTTAATTCGTTTTTTTGACGCGGCTGAAGACATCATCCGTCAACTTCGCATCGATTCCTGCTTGTATGTACTGATAGCCCGCCGCCGCAATCATCGCCGCATTATCACCACACAGCTCGACGGAAGGAACGTGGACTTTCAGGCCCCGGTCTTCAGCGGCACTCCGAACTTTGTGCCGCAAACCACTGTTGGCGGCCACTCCGCCAACAACTGCGATATGATCACAACCCTTTCTTAATGCGGCGTTGATTAATTTATAGGCCAGCACCTCAACCACAGCTGCTTGAAATCCGGCCGCAATATCTGCCATTCGGGTTTTGTAATCGGATTGATGCTTGCCGACATAGAGGCTGACCGCAGTTTTGATCCCGCTAAAACTAAAATCAAAGTCGGATTTGTTCAGATACGGTCGGGTAAAGGTGATTTTATCGGGGTTGCCTTCTTTTGAAAGCCTATCAATAACCCCGCCGCCTGGATACCCCAGGCCGAGCAATTTTGCGACCTTATCAAAGGCTTCCCCGGCTGCATCATCGCGAGTCTGCCCCATCAGTTCAATCGCCGTGTGGGAAGTTACATAATAAATGCCAGTGTGCCCGCCGGATACCAGCAGCGCGACAAAGGGAAATGGCGGTGCCTCCGGTTCCAGAAACACCGAGTTGATATGACCTTCCAGATGATTCACCCCGACCAGTGGGATGCCCAGGGCATAGGCGTAAGATTTGGCAAATGAAAATCCCACCAATAATGCCCCGACCAGGCCCGGCCCGCGGGTTGCGGCAATGGCGTCTATCTGGCTGGCTTTTATCCCGGAATCGCTGGTAGCCGCTTCTACTACCGGGACAATGGCTGCAATGTGCTTTCTGGAAGCCAACTCAGGAACGACGCCACCGTAACGATGATGGACTTCGATTTGAGAAAAAACCTTAGAAGATAAAACAACGCATCCATCCTGAACGACGGCCGCAGCGGTTTCATCACAAGATGTTTCAATACCTAAAATATACAATCGTTTACTTTTTCTTTATTGATACTCTCCGAGCATCGGTCTTGCTACCGACTCAACCCTTGCATAAGGCGCCGGCCGTCTGCCCTTCAGCAATCCAATCAAAAAAACGGCTGATCTTTTGAACCCAATTCGCCCGAATTGACAACTTCGGGCTTTGTTCGCCTTTGTTTTGTACCATTGTTACTCCCAGACCAGGCGCTTGCCGGCTTCTCTGCAATCCAGGATTTCACCGATAAGGTAGGCATCCTCGCCGATTGCGTCAATGCGCTGCATGACATCCAACACGGCGTAGTCGGGAACAACCAAAATCATTCCAATGCCCATGTTGAATGTGCGGGACATCTCTTTTGCGGATATGTTACCGGCCTGTTGCAGAAAAGAAAAAATGGGCGGAATATCCCAGCTTTCATCGCGGATTAAGATGCTGCAGGCCTGAGGTACGATTCTCACAATATTATCCGATATACCGCCGCCGGTAATATGCGCAATCCCATGAATCGGTAAATCTTTTAAAAGGCCGCTGATGGTAGCAGCATAAATCTTGGTCGGCGACAGCAATTCTTCACCAATGGTTTTACCGAGTTCCGCTACGTGCTGATCGATTTTGAGGTTGAGCACCTCAAAACAAACTTTGCGGACCAGGGAATAGCCGTTGCTGTGGAGGCCGCTGGACGCGATACCGACAAGTTTATGCCCGACCCGTATTTCGGTTCCGTCGATAATCTTGCTGTTGTCGACAACACCTACGGTGAATCCGGCCAAATCATATTCATTGGCCGGGTAGAACCCGGGCATCTCAGCGGTTTCACCACCTAACAGGGCGCACTGAGCCTGCTTGCAGCCCTGGGCAATTCCCTTGATGATATCCGTCGCACGTTGATTGTCGAGCTTTCCCATTGAAAGATAATCGAGAAAGAAAAGTGGCTTTGCGCCTTGAACTATGATATCGTTGACGCACATTGCCACCAGATCTATGCCGACGGTATCGTGTTTATCCAGCATAAACGCAATCTTAAGCTTGGTCCCAACCCCATCGGTCGAACTGACCAAGACCGGTCTTTCCAGATTTGCAAGATTAAGCGAAAAAAGACCGCCAAATCCGCCGATATCGCTCATGACACCGGGGCGCGCGGTCTGTTTTGCAATCTCCCCGATGGCATCCACCAGCTTGTTGGCCTTGTCAATATCAACGCCGGCATCGGCATATGTGAAAGATTCCTTCATAATGATCTCCCGACTGTTGAGCTTATCGTATGAATTAAGATAGGTCTATTTTATGCGATTTCAAACGAGCAATGTAAAAATCAACCACGAAAACACGAAAGCATGATATCAAATTTTCTTTGGGTGTTTTCAGGGTTGAGTGCTTTCGTGGCAAAAAAATACGCCGCCAGTAGCACGCTGAAGGATGAAAAACCCTTGAAAATTAATCTCATCCGGCATAAAAGTCAAAGAATTTTTGGAAGTCAAGTTCGACCTCGCAAATAAAGTTGTCTTTTTAAGGTTACGGCTGCATCAACAAGACGACCTTGCGTGATTGAAAGCATAAATCAGGAGAAGGTTATGTTTACGTTTGCCAGGCTGGATCGGTTGCCGCCTTATGTATTTGCAACGGTGAATGAAATCAAAATGGAAGCCAGGCGGTCGGGCAAGGACATTATCGACCTGGGAATGGGAAATCCGGATCTGGGGACCCCGCAACATATCGTCGATAAACTGACTGAATCCGCTCAAAAGCCACAGAATCATCGCTATTCGGCCTCAATGGGAATCACCAAACTGCGGATGGCTATCGCCAGCTGGTATCAACGCCGATTTGGCGTTAGCATCGACCCGGACACTGAGGCCATTGCAACCATCGGCGTCAAGGAGGGAATGTCGCATTTGATTCTGGTGACAATTCGACCGGGGGATGTTGTATTTACGCCGAATCCGACCTACCCGATCCATCCTTATTCAGCGATTATCGCCGGCGGGGATGTCAGGGGAATCCCGCTGGGGCCGGAGGCCGATTTTTTTGAAAATCTGGTTTCGGCCACCAAGACCACATGGCCCCGGCCCAAGGTGCTTATCATCAGCTATCCCCATAACCCCACAACCGAAGTTGTGGATCTGGCGTTTTTTCAAAAAATCGTCGACTTCGCCAAAGAACACGGCATTATGGTCATCCATGACTTCGCCTATGCCGACATCGTATTCGACAACTATAAAGCACCGAGTTTTCTGCAGGCAGAGGGAGCCAAAGCGGTCGGTGTCGAGTTTTTCTCTCTTTCAAAAAGCTACAGTATGCCGGGCTGGCGCGTGGGGTTTTGCGTCGGCAACGCCCAAATCGTTGCCGCTTTGCGCCGCATAAAAAGCTACCTGGATTATGGAATATTCCAGCCGATCCAGATTGCATCGATAATCGCATTAAACGGATCCTATGATTGCGTTGAGCAGATCCGTGATGCATACCGGGAAAGACGAGATGCGCTCGTTAACGGGTTGAACCGTATCGGCTGGAATATTAAAAGCCCTAAAGGCACCATGTTCGTATGGGGAAAGATTCCGGATAAGTTTATAAAAATGGGCTCGGTTGAATTTGCTAAATTCATGATAGCCGAGGCCGAGGTTGCCGTATCACCGGGCCTGGGTTTCGGAGAATACGGTGATGAACATGTTCGTTTCGCCTTGATTGAAAATCCCATGCGGATTAATCAGGCGATTCGGGGAATCCGTAAAATTATGTCGTGAAATAAATTGAAATTCGGTTATATTTTTGGGCTACACGCTGTTTAAAAATATTAAATACGAATTTCGAAACAAATTCAAAATCCCAAATCCAAATGTTCAAAAGTTTTGAAATTGGGTCATTCGATATTCGAATTTGTTTCTAATTTCGAGATTCTTATTTCGAATTTTGGAAGTCATTCGTATAAAAAAAACACATCACGGCGTGCATGCAAAAGGAGAATGAGTGATGAAAGAGATACAAGTAGGCTTACTCGGCTGCGGCACGGTGGGTACCGGTGTTGCCAAATTACTTATCGAGAGCCGACAGGTGATTGGTGCACGCCTGGGGACAACCTTGCATCTTAAACGGGTTGCCGATATTGACATCGAAAAAGATCGGGGTATCCAGTTTGATGAAGGCGTACTGACGACCGATGCAAATGCGCTTGTAAATGATCCGCAAATCGATATCGTTATCGAAATGATCGGTGGCGAAGGAATCGCCAAAGAACTCATTTTAAAAGCCATTGACAACGGCAAGCAGGTGATAACGGCCAACAAGGCACTTTTGGCCAGCCAGGGCAATGCGCTGTTTAAAGCGGCTGCAGAAAAAGGGGTGGATCTGGCATTTGAGGCCGCAGTCGGCGGATGTATGCCGACGATCAAATCCATGCGGGAATCACTGGTCGCCAATCGCATCCAAGCAATGACCGGCATATTGAACGGGACCTGTAACTATATTTTAACGAAAATTACCGACGAAAGAAGACCGTTCGGCGATGCTTTAGCCGAAGCACAGGAAAAAGGCTATGCAGAAGCCGATCCCGCCCTGGATGTTGACGGAATCGATACCGCCCACAAGATAGCGATTTTAACGGCGCTGGCCTACGGAATGGAAATTAATTTAGCGGATGTGTACATCGAAGGCATCTCAAAGATTACGCCGCTGGATGTGGAGTTTGCTGAGCATTTCGGATATCGGATCAAGCTGCTGGCCATCAGCAAAAGAAAGGGCGACAAAATAGAGGCAAGGGTACACCCCACCATGATCCCGTTTGACAACCTTCTTTCTAATGTCAACGGCACCGTAAATGCCATTATGGTATCCGGTGACGCCGTTGGTGATATCATGCTGTACGGCCCAGGTGCCGGTATGATGCCGACCGCCAGTGCGGTAATCAGCGACGCGGTGGATATTGCGCGCAACCTGATGGCCGGAACAACCCGCAGGGTCCCTGCCCTTTCATTTCAAAGGGATCATGTCCAGGATATCAAAATTATGCCGATGAATGAAATCGTCACGCATTATTATTTTCGATTTGCAGCACTCGACCGGCCCGGCGTGCTGTCGAAAATTTCCGGCATTTTGGGCAGCCACGATATCAGTATTCAATCAATGCAGCAGAAAGGCCGTAAAACGGACGGATCCGTGCCGGTTGTTATGGTGAGCCACCAGGCCAAGGAGGCCGACGTTCAGGATGCAATAGCGGAAATCGATGATCTGGATGTCGTCGGTGAAAAGACCGCCCTGATTCGGATTGAAGACGCGCAACTCGATTAGGTTTATTATAAAAAGAAGGTTTCAAATTTTAAAAAATTGGGAACCGCTCATTTTAGCCGGAAGAGAAAATTATGTATATTATTTGTGCTGACATGGAAGGTATTTTTACACCGGAAATATGGATCAACGTGGCTGAAATCACCGGTATAGATGAGCTCAGGCTGACGACACGGGATATTTCAGACTATGATGTATTGATGAAAAAACGTCTGGGCATTTTAGATGAACATGGATTGAAACTGCAGGATATTCAGGCGGTCATTTCTAAAATGCAGCCGCTTGACGGAGCCAGGGAATTCCTGGACTGGCTTCGATCTCAGCTTCAGGTCATTATCGTATCGGACACCTATGTGGAATTTGCCGGCCCCTTGCTTGAAAAGCTCGGTCAGCCGACGCTTTTTTGCAACACGCTTTCGGTTGCAGCCGACGGATCAATTTCCGGATATAACCTGCGCCAAAAAGATGGTAAAAGAAAGGTGGCAGCGGCACTTCAAAATTTGAAATATAAGGTCATTGCCATCGGCGATTCGTACAATGACATCACCATGCTCACGACAGCCGAAAAGGCCATCCTGTTCCGCCCACCCGATAATGTTAAAGCTGAATTTTCGCAATTTCCGATAACGACGAATTATGAGGAAATGAAGATAGAAATTCAAAAAATCATAAATCATTAAAACTGCTTTTATCATTTATTTAAAACGAAGAATTCTGGCCCAGAAGGCGGTGTTTGCTGTTAAGTAAACCATGGAATAATGGATGGGTGGAAAAATGGAATATTGGGTGTGAAAAGCGGACGATGTCCCGATGTGAATTTGCGATGAGGGCCGGTTAGATAGCAGTAGATCCTATTCGGCCAAACCCACTATTCCAACATTCCATTATTCCAGTACCCCATGAGATTCGGTTATGGCAAAACCGCCGATCTCTGACCTGACACCGGGGAACAGGTATTCAATGTTAGAATAACCCATATGTTTGAATTCGAGGTCGCACATGCCAACTCATAAAACCACCTGTCGCGTGATCTACGGTGACACGGATAACATGGGGCAGGCCTATTACGGCAATTACTTTAGATGGTTTGAAATCGGTCGCACCGAATTGTTCCGATCCCTGGGCATTGCCTATGCATCGGTCGAAAACCGGGGCATATTTCTTCCGGTCGCAGAGGCCTATTGCAAATATTCGGTGCCGGCCAAGTATGATGATCTTTTGATGATTGAAACCTCACTGGACACCCGCCTGAAAGGCGCCATTAAGTTTGATTACCGCATATTCAGTCAAGACGCAAAAACCCTTCTGGCACAGGGCTATACCAAGCATGCCTGCCTGAATAAAGAGGGCAAGGTGGTACGCCCGCCCACATTTATTAAAGAAGTTATTGAGAAAAATATCCAGAAATCTTAAAATAAGATTAATGTTTCGGTGAAACGCAAACTTTTCGGTATTTTCTTCGTACCAGTTGAAAGCGGGTTAAATGGCGATCGATATTAAAAAATTTGCAGGGTGCCGTCTGCTGGTGGCGGGTGACCTGATGGTCGATGAATATCTATGGGGAAATGTTGAGCGCATTTCGCCTGAGGCGCCCGTCCAGGTCGTATCGGTTACCAGCGAGGAATACACGCTAGGCGGGGCGGGAAATGTGATCAGCAACCTGGTTGCGCTGGGAGCTAAAGTTTCCGCGGCCGGGGTCATCGGCACCGGAACCAATGGGCAGCTGGTTCTCAAAAAATTAAATGCGCTGGGGGTCAATACCCGGGGGATTATCCAGGACCGTCAGCGGACGACAACCCGCAAGACACGCATAATTGCCAATCATCAGCACGTCCTTCGATTTGACAGAGAAGTAAAAACCGATATCAGTCGGCAAACCATGAATAAGATTTCGCGCGCAGCCCAAGAAATGATGGCCGACGCCGATTTGATTCTTGTTTCAGATTACAACAAGGGGCTCATTACCAGGGCGTTGATGGCCAAACTGATTGCTGCCGCTCAAAAATACGACAAACTGCTGATTGTTGACCCCAAAGGACGTGATTTTAAAAAATACGCGGGTGCATCATTAATGACGCCCAACAAAAAAGAAACGGCCCGGGCCGCGGGTATCGAAATCGTTGATGAATCCAGCCTGGCCGAAGCGGCCCGGCGCCTTATCAAAAAAACCGATATTAATAAAATTCTGGTCACCTGCGGCAAAGAGGGAATGGTTTATTTCGATCACGACACCCCCCCCTATCGAATCAGCACCAGAGCCCATCAGGTTTTCGACGTTTCGGGCGCAGGCGATACGGTTCTGGCAGTCCTGGGTTTGGGAATTGCCGCCGGATATTCCAACAAGGAGGCTATTGCGCTGGCAAACACCGCCGCCGGAATCGTTGTGGGCAAGGTGGGAACCGCCACTGTTTCTAAAACCGAACTGGCCGCCGCCCTTAACCTGATCCCGACCCTTAGCTTCGATAAACAAAAAACGCTGGCGGAGGTTGTGGCCGTCGCCAGAAAACTTGAAAAAACCGGCAAGCGCATTGTGCTGACAAATGGATGTTTTGACCTGCTGCATGTCGGCCACATTAAGTTGCTGTCCGCCTCAAAACAACTGGGTGATGTCCTGATCGTTGCTTTAGACGACGATGAATCCGTCAAACAGCTCAAAGGATCCGGGCGACCGATTATAACCGAAAACGAACGCTTACGAATCATCAGCGCCCTCGACAGCGTGGACTATGTGATTGTCTTTTCATCGCATGAATTAAATGAAGTCATTGAGGCGATTCGCCCCGCGGTGCTGACAAAAGGCAGCAATTATGGAACTGAGGCGATTCGGGGGCGTGAAATCGTCGAACGGTATGGCGGACGGGTTGAAATCATCCCGCTAACTGAAAACATTTCATCCACCCGAATCATCAACAACATTAAAACCAGTTGATCAGATGCAGTTTATCAGCACCCATCCTCAAGGCATCATATTAAAGATTTTTATTCAACCGCGATCTTCAAAAAATATGATTGTCGGACAGCATGGAAAGAGCCTTAAACTCAAGTTGACAGCGCCGCCGGTTAGCGGAGCGGCCAATAAAATGTGTGTTAAATACCTGGCGAAATGTCTTTCGGTATCTGCTTCTTCACTTGAAATCATAAGCGGACACGGTAGTCGGACCAAAAAAATCCTTTTAAAATCCGTGCAAACACCACCAACCACAGAGGAATACGCGCATCTCAAACAACAAATTAAGCGCTTGATTAAACAGCCTGCGTAACCGCGCCAACCGGCAAACGGGCCAAGCGGCAAACCGACCCAAAGAAAGCGCTTGACTAATTTCACCGATTTGGCTATTAAACTCGCGCTTAAAGGACAATTTGATGCGGGGTGGAGCAGTCTGGTAGCTCGTCGGGCTCATAACCCGAAGGTCGCTGGTTCGAATCCGGCCCCCGCTACCAATAATAAAATCAGGGGCTTAGGAAATTTTTCCGAGCCCTTTTTTATTGTTGGATAGAGTTATTCCCCGCTGTATACCCCGCATAAAAATTATTAATCCATATAAACGCTTGTAAATTAACATAAATTGAATAATTAGAACGCAGCGCTCTGCAGATTTTTGGTATTTATTTATTATTTTTTTTTCTGTTTTTGCAACCTTAAAGTACTTTCTTGCTGATTCCTTCTTAAAATAGTTCCCCTTTTTATCCATCTGCCCACCAACCCAACCCATAATCAATGCTATAATAAAATCCATCCTCACTTCATTCAGTGCCCTGCCCTTCTCGAT
>JBFFCW010000122.1:0-9670 GCA_041559695.1 Desulfobacterales bacterium | reverse complement strand
TGTTAAATACTCAATTGCGATCGCTTCTTGTTCGGTATCATTGATCTCCTCTGCTAAGGCCGGCATCTCGGCACGCGTGCGGCGATAGGCGATACAGACATCTTCAACACCGACACGCTTAAGTGTCCGGGCAACATCCATCGCCGTGTTGCCGCCGCCCAATACGACTGCCCGGGTCTTTGTGCCGGAGGGAGGCAAGTGTTTTAGAGCAGCCCTGTTCGCAGCCGCATCAAGTCTCTGGCTTAAATTGATGGTTTTTAAGAGCTCTATCCCCTGGATGACGCCGCGCAATGTCTCACCGGGTATGCTCAAAGAAAGGCTTTTGTGTGCGCCAACGGCCAAGCATACGGCGTCATTCCCCATTTTAAATAAGTCATCGAGCGTATGAGCACCATCGGGTCCGATGGCGGTATTGAGCTGGATTTTGACGCCCAAAGACTCAATGCGGCGATACTCGCGTTCTATAACTTGTCGTGGCAGCCGATAGGCAGGAATGCCCACTGATAACATGCCGGCAATGACCGGCAGCCGTTCGAACACGGTCACCCGATGCCCCTTCCGTGCCAGACGATCGGCGACGGTCATGCCCGCCGGACCGGAACCGACGACCGCCACTTTGCGGGCGTCACTTGTGATTGATTTTTCAGGTGTTCGAGAGGTTCCGGATTTAGCGGATTCGTCAGGCTCCCAATCGGCCACAAATCGTTTAAGCGAACGGATGGATACGGAGGTGTCGATTTCAGACCGACGGCAGTTCAGCTCACATGGATGGGTACAAATACGTCCGATGATGCCCGGAAATGGAATGGCCTCACGAATGAGATCCAGCGCTTCCTGAAACCGACCTTGAGCAATGAGGGCCACGTAACCCTGGGCATGGACACCGCCAGGGCAGACGCTGGCGCATGGCGCCTTCCCCATTTTATCGATAGCCGCGCACCCTGGTTGGCGGCCATCCATCAAGTATATGGCCTTGCGTTGGGTTCCCGGCAGCATCACGGGGCAGACCTCAACGCAATCACCGCATCCGGTACATTTGTCCAAATCGACATAACGCGGATGCTGCTGCAATTGTATCTGTAAAGATCCCGTCTGTAATTTGGCACTTTGCAGGCGCGTATTGGTCCAAACGGTAACGCGAGGATGCCTGGCCACTTCCAGCATTCTGACATTTAGCAGGTGACGGGGTACCGCGGTGCTGCCTCCATTTCCTAAAAAGGGAGATGGCTCAACTAAGTGGACATGAATGCCGGAATCGGCAAGATCCAGAGCTGCTTGAAGTCCCGCCGGGCTGCCACCTAGTATGAGAGCACCTTTGCTCAAAGAACGTTACCTCCATACCAATGCCTGTTGATTTTGTCTCATACCAGGATCCTTAAGCATCTTTTTTAAGCGCAAGACCCTTTTCAAAGCCAACATCAAACACGCTTAGATTGACTTCCAAAGTTTTGGGCGGCACCGAATCCGCCAAGGACTGTCGCATGGCCTCTCGGCTAACGGCTCCGACGATCGCCGCCCAAAAGCCAAGCATGGCCGAATTCGCCGCCCGGGAATTTCCGAATTCCTCAGCAATCTGAGTCGCAGCAATTCCATAGGTTTTCAGATCCCTGCGGTGGTCTTCGGGCAATGTCACAAGCCCATCGTCAATTAGCAGAATTCCATCGGCAGTAAGATTGGGTGCATATTTGGCGTAGGCTTCTTGAGACATGATAATCGCGCTGGAGGGTGCGATAAGGTGGGGGTGATGGATCGGTTCACCGGCGACGACAACCTGTGATCCCGCAGCTCCGCCCCTTGCTTCCGGACCATAGCTCTGCGTAAAGCAGGCTTCTATCTTGTCATATATTGTGGCCGCCTGACCGATGATGCGGCCGGCGCTCATAATACCCTGGCCGCCAAAGCCACCGAGCTGCACGTCGGTTCGATCGATGAAATCGGTCCGGCCACATAGTTTCGGTCGCCGGTCCAACGCTTTTTTTACAGCGCTCCATCGCTCCTTGGCGCTCTGGGCCTGGTTTTCAATTGCCGCCCGGAATTCAGGCTTGGGTTCGTTTAGAAATATACCTTCGATAATTGCATTGATCTCACCCTTTTCGTTTACTTTAACAGCTGCGTCTTTGGGATGCGTATCGTGGGCAATTTTGCCCACCTGCTGGTAATGCTTCATAACCTCCAGGCCACGTCGGCCAAGTTTCTGGGGATCCAACCCCCGGCCCTCAAGATTCCAACGCGCATAGGATGTGGAACAGGGTGCGATGATTTCGACAAAACTGAATCCAGGATGCATCATGGCCTCGCGCAGGGTCCACTCCAGCCGCCGCGCATGCAGAACCGTCCAGCGGGCCACAAAAGATGCTCCGCCGGCTGCCGCCAGATACGGCAGGTTAAAGGGATGTTCAAAATTACCATATTGGGTGGTAACTGCCCTGGCGCCGTGGGGCGTTGTTGGCCCCGCCTGGCCGCCGGTCATGCCGTAATTAAAATTATTAACGCAAATAACGGTGATGTCCAGATTGCGTCTGGCTGCATGGATAAAATGATTGCCGCCGATCCCGGCAATATCCCCATCACCGGAAATAACAACGACTTTCAACTCACCATTGGCAAGTTTAAGGCCCGTGGCAAACGGAATCGCCCGGCCGTGGGTGGTATGAAAGGAATCCAGGCGAATATAACCGGCAATCCGCCCGGTACAGCCAATACCCGAAACCACTGATACTTTGTCCAGGTCCCAATTATGATTCATTTCCAACCATTGCAGCGCTCCGATGAAGGTGGTCAACGCCGTACCCAGTCCGCAGCCCTGACACCAAATGTGAGGCAGCCGCTCTCCGCGCAAAAGCACGTCCATTGGATGCAGACCGGTTACCCAATCGCTTTGAGAATCGGACGCATGTCCGCAATGCTCCAACCACATGTCGCTATGGGCCATTGTGCCTATCTCTCCGTTTGTCTGTTCTGAAGGTCTGTTTGTAACAGATCCGAGCGCCCGGCTGCTTTGCATATGGCACCCAGCACCTGTTGCGGTTCCAGAATATCGCCCCCCAGCCGGTGAACACCGAGTACCGGCGCCTGACCGGCGGCACAGCGCTCGACTTCAAGGCAAATTTGCCCCATGTTAATCTCCGGCACAACGAAGGCTCGGATCCTTTTTGCCAGCTCGAGAATCCGCTTTTCCGGAAAAGGCCATACGGTGATTAGCCTAAGATAGCCCACCCGGATGCCTGCTTTACGTGCTTGCTCAATTGGCCATTGGGAGGTCCGCGCTGAAATGCCGTAAGATACCACGACAATTTCAGCATCATCCAGGTACCGCTCTTCCAGCTGAATGATCTCATCGCGATGGGCCCGTATTTTTTTAACCAGCCGCTTAATGTTCCATTCGCTGGATTCAGCTGTCATGGCTGGATAGCCAAGCTCATCGTGGGTCAAGCCGGTAATATGGAAGCGGTACCCTTCCCCGGCAATCGCCATGGGTGATACGGTGCCTTCTGCGCCGTCCGAATCCGTATCCTGGTATATCCGGAAGTGGTCCGGTTCCATATCTCCTTTTCGAACCTGAGGCCGATTAATAATTTCGATTTCTTCAGGCTGAGGGATGACAACCCGTTCGGTCATATGACCGACCTCAGCGTCTGTCATTACCAGCACCGGCGTTCGGAATTTTTCAGACAAATTGAAAGCACGTATGGTCAAATCGAAGAGTTCTTGCGGGGAAGAGGGGCAAAGGGCAATGATTTCATAATCGCCATGGGTCCCCCAGCGGGCCTGCATCATATCCTGCTGTCCGACCAAGGTGGGTAGCCCGGTGGAAGGGCCTCCGCGCTGGACATCAACCAGTACGCAAGGCGTTTCCAACATGATGCCGAGGCCCAGGTTTTCCATCATCAGCGAAAAGCCTGGACCGCTGGTGGCTGTCATCGATTTAACACCGGCCCAGGAAGCCCCCAGGACGGCATTCATAGACGCCAGTTCGTCTTCCATCTGAATATAAATGCCATCGATCTGTGGCAGGCGGGTCGACATTCGCTCGGCGATCTCGGTTGCAGGCGTTATTGGATAACCGGCAAAGAACCGGCAGCCGGCCAGAATGGCTCCTTCAGCAGCAGCATAATCTCCCAGCAGGAAATGTTCTCCGGTCAACAGGCCCTGATCACTCATGTTTTTAACTCGATTCTATTCGTCGTTCACGTCACGGTCTTTCGCAGGCATCTGGCTGCTCTCAACATATATGGCAAAATCCGGGCAAAGCAATGCACATAATCCGCAATCGGTACATTGGGAACTATCGGTAATTTCAGGAGGATGATACCCTTTAGGATTGGTCCGCTCTGACATAACAAACACCCCCCGCGGGCAGAATTCAACACAGAATCCGCAACCTTTACAGCGTTCCTCGATAATATGGATGATGCCACAGGGTACCTGAATACGGTCCCTGTCCAACGGCTGCCGCCAATATTTCACGGTTTCTCCTTAAATTCAGATTGAATTTTGACAACGCTTGCTGATCGCACCGAATTGCCATATTCGGCAAGATGCCGTTGCTTAATATGTAAAATGAAGCGCTCTTCAGACTGTCTGTTTATACCACAGTTGGGCACAAAAGTCATTGCCCTTAGCAGCCGAACAAGATTCAGGCAACAGATGTAATCCTTCTTTGACAACGGGCGGTCATTTTTATTATGCTGGTAGCAGGCGATAATTCGAATATTAGACGCCATCTCAAAAAGGTCCATACAGAAATTGGGTACCAGCAGACGTGGAAATCGGGCAAGAATGAAAAAAATCCTCCTCATTTCAGCAGTTCTTATATTCATAAGCCTCTGTAGCCTTGCGGTTTTTATTCTTGATTTGCGACACTATGCCGAACAACCGGGTGGGCGGGCGCCGGAAAAAGTGGTGATTACCATACCCGCCGGCCAGTCATTGAAAACCACTACTGATACCCTTTATGAAAAGAGCATCATCACAAGCCCTTTTAAATTCAACATGGTTGCCCGCCTGAAAGGATATGACAAACGCCTTAAAGCCGGAGAGTATGCACTGTCTGCCACCATGGCTCCGATACAGATAATGGAAAAACTGGTGAAAGGAGCGGTCGAGTTATATAAACTTACCGTTCCGGAAGGACTTAATATCTACCAGATTGCCGACCTCGTGGCCCAGGCTGGATTTGTGCAGGACTCCAGTTTTATTGAGGCAGCAACCGATGCCGACCTGGCTCGCAAAAACAGCATAAACGCTAAAACTTTCGAAGGCTACCTGTTTCCGGAAACTTACTATTTCCCCAAAAAGGTGAGCAGCGAAACGATCATATCAACCATGGTCAAACGTTTCCGGAATGTTTTTAATTCATCGTGGAAAGAGCGGGCAGAACAACTCGGATTCTCGATTCATCAGATCGTCACCCTGGCATCGATCATTGAAAAGGAAACCGGGGCACCTTTTGAGCGGCCCGTGATTTCTTCGGTATTCCACAATCGCTTGAAAAAGAAGATGCGCCTGGAATCCGATCCAACCGTAATCTACGGGTTGAAGAACTTTGACGGCAATTTAAAACGCACCCACCTTGAAACTCCAACACCCTATAATACTTACAAAATAAAAGGGTTGCCCGTTGGCCCCATCGCCAATCCGGGGACAAAATCCCTGGAGGCTGCCCTCTATCCGGCCGATACGCAATACATTTATTTTGTATCCAAAAAAAACAAAACCCATCAGTTCTCCACAAACCTAAAAGATCACAATCAAGCGGTCCGAAAATACCAGCTTCACCGCTAGTGTTCTGCCCGCAGGTAATTCACAAAACAAGACCACATGTCAGGTGTCAGGTCTGAAAACATAAGACTGAGGTCTGAGTGCTGAGGTCTAAAGGCGAAAGTGGCCGTGCCACGACGGAATACGACAACTCATGGTCCCCGGACGACAATTCAGGACGGAAACCGGGGCGTCATGTTGAAATGGTCGGGCGCCAAGCAGGCTTTTTTGCTCAGTCCTCAGTCCTCAGCACTCAGCACTTATCTATTGGGCCTGAACACTGAAAATAAATCATCTTGACAGCGGAGCCGTTGGAATTTAGTTTGATAATGAACATCACCACCCGGATTGAAATTGAAAACAAAAATAAGATCGAGACAAAGGCAGTAACGCCAGAGAGGAGGATCCATGGCCCGTTCTGATAAAAAACGGTTTAAGACCATCATCGATCTTGAAAAGCTAAATCGCTTCAACGAAGAAGGGTGCCCGGCCTGCAACCGCAAGTTTGCATTGGGTGAACCGGTCGTAATGGCATGCGGCTCCTGGGAAGGCGAGCCAAAGTATATCCATGAAAATGAAGCCGTGTTTGATGAAACCACAGCGACCTACTTCGAGCGCCGCTGTTATCAATCCCGCAAGGGATAGGAAAACGGCATTTAGACGATGGTTTTGGCAATGTCGATGCGCCACAGAAAAAACGGCATGTCGCGGTTTTCATTCACCCCCCTGGTCCATTCACCCCGTGAAATGCTCCGGCTGTGCATGTTTGGCGGCCAAACAGCATCAGAATTCCACCGTTCCAAAAACCAGTTTAGAATACCGTCCTGCTGCTTAAGTTTTCTCCCCAAATAGCCGATATATACTTGACATATCTTTTGATTGGGGGTTGGGTCTAAGCTCTTATAATCATTACCGATCAATAAATTTCAGAACGGGCCTAACCCCAGAAAAATCGAACTTTAACAGCGATATGCATCCCCAAGAGGCAGGCAATGAACAAAAAAAAGCAGCGTATCAATCTGGACAGTATCGGCCTGGTCATTATCGGTTCGGGCGTTTCCTTCTTCTATTATTATTTTGAGAAGACGATCCTGGCCAGTCCCAGTCTGACCATATTTATTACGGTTGGCATAATCCTGCTCATCAGTCTGTTTACCCAATTGCTGATCAATAATATCAATCGATCCAAGGAAGCCCTGCGGGAAGCCAATGAAACCCTGGAGATCAAAGTCCGCGAGCGCACCGCCGAGCTTCGTGAATCCGAAATGAAATATCGCACGATTTTTGAAAATACCGGTGCGGCAACGGTTATCATCGAAAAAGATATGACCATTTCGCTGGCGAATTCGGAGTTCGTCCATATCTCCGGTTTCGAAAAAAATGAAATTGAAAATATCAAATCCTGGCTGAATTTTATCGATGAGAAAACTCAACGCAAAATACGCAATGGAGAGATCATTAAGAAACATCTGCAATTCGACCAGATCCCTCCCAATTTCGAATGCAAATTCATCGACAAAGACGACGTTCAAAAAGATATGCTGTGTTCTTTGGCCGCAATCCCGCGTTCCGATAAAAGTGTGGTTTCCCTGGCCGATATTACTGAACTTAAAGAGGCGGAGCGTCAGATTTATCACCAGGCGTTCCATGATACCCTCACCAGTCTGCCGAATCGCGCACTGTTTATGGAGCATTTAAACATGGCCGTAAAACGCGCCAAACGCCGTGATGAATACCGCTTTGCAGTTCTTTATCTGGATATCGACCGCTTCAAACTGGTGAATGACAGCCTCGGCCACAGCGTCGGCGACCGTCTCATAAGCGCCTTTGCCAGCCGTATCCAGGAATCCCTCAGAGATATCGATACGCTGGGGCGCTTTGGGGGGGATGAATTTGTTATCCTGCTTGAAGATATCGAAAATAGTGAATACGCCAGCGGTGTGGCTGATCGACTGCAACAGGAACTGAAACGCCCGTTTATGATTGAAGGCAAGGAGGTCTTTGCGCCGGCCAGTTTTGGCGTGGTATTAAATACCCGAGACTATGATGAGGCCGAGAATATCATCCGGGATGCCGACGCCGCCATGTATCACGCCAAAGAAAACGGCAAGGCACAATACAAAATTTTCGATAACACCCTGCACAAAAAAGCGTTGCACCTGTTGGAAAGAGAAACGGATTTACGCAAAGCGATCCAGCGCGATGAATTTGAAAATCATTACCAGCCCATAGTGGATCTGCAGACCGCATCCCTGGTCGGTTTTGAGGCGCTGATCCGCTGGAACCATCCCCAGCTGGGCCTTATTTATCCGGGCTCATTTATTTCGATTGCCGAAGAAACCGGACTTATCGTGCCTATGACCCAGTTAATTTCCCAACGGGCCTGTGACGATCTATGTCACTGGCAGGATCAACTCCAGGATGAACTCAAACTCACCATGAACATCAATTTATCCAGCAAGCATTTTCTGTCCCCCACCCTGCTGGAGGATATTAAAGAGATCCTTAACAAAACCGGTATGCCGCCCGAGCAGCTCAAATTGGAAATCACCGAGACAGCCCTCATGGAGGATGCGGATGAAACCATTCGCCTGGTTCATCGTTTAAAAGATCTGGGTTTAAAGCTGGTAATCGATGACTTTGGAACCGGCTATTCTTCCTTGAGTTATCTGCAACGCCTGCCCATTGATACCCTCAAGGTCGATCGCAGTTTTGTCTCAAGAATAAAATCTGAGCCGGATGGTAACCGCAATATTGTCGAGGCGATTATTTCGTTGGCCCATCGCCTGGAAATGATCGTGGTGGCCGAAGGGGTGGAAACCGAAGAGCAGTTTGCCATTCTTCTGGAAATGAAATGCCAATTTGGCCAGGGTTATCTGTTTTCAAAGCCGCTGAGCAAACCCAAAGTCGATGAATTGATTGAAAACATCAAAAAACTTTCTCAGGAAAAACCGGGGGCCAACTTCACTTTGCCGGCAATGCTGTCCAATTAAATCAATCCTACCCGATCCACACAATTATGTTATAATCAGAGCAACGGTTGACGAATTGCAGGCACTGGAGTAATGGAGAAGTGGAGTAATGGCGTAATGGAAATTTAAGACGGAATGAACCTTTTAATCAAATGATCCTGTTTTTCATATCCAATACGCCGACACGCCAGTACGCCACCACTCCAATGCTTTTGGATTTTTTTCCTAAACCTTGAAAAGAAGACCTTATGAACCCCGAAACGCTATCAATCGAACAACTCGCCGGCCAACGCCTGATGGTTGGTTTTGAAGGAAAGCAGTTTAATGCGCATTTAAAATTTCTCATCCGGGATCTCAAGGTTGGCGGAATTATCCTTTTTTCACAAAATGTCGAAACGCCCGATCAGGTCAAAAACCTGTGCGATGCGGTGCAGGAATATGCTCAGTTAATTGGGCAACCGCCCTTAATGATTGCCATTGATCAGGAGGGTGGCCAGGTCGCAAGGCTGAAAGAACCGTTTACGTAGTTTCCGGGAAATTCCGCCATGACCGATGTTGCCGATGCAGTTTATTTTACCCAGACGACAGCGACCGAATTAGCTCAAGCTGGTATTAACATGAATCTGGCCCCTGTCATGGACGTCGCTTCTGAAGAAATCACCAGCATTATGGCCGCCAGATCATTCGGCCAGGATCCCTTTTGGGTTTCTAAACTGGGCCTGACGATAATTTCGCATTTACAGCAAAACAACATCATGGCAGTGGCCAAACACTTTCCCGGCATCGGCCGAACCGTCGCTGATTCCCACATTGATCTGCCGTCTTGCGAGTGCGACCTGGCCGAATTGGAATCTTGTGACCTCATACCCTTTTCAGATAGTATCGAGCAGGGAGTCGCCGGCATCATGCTGTCCCACGTAATATATAAAAAAATTGAC
>JBFFCW010000121.1:0-9751 GCA_041559695.1 Desulfobacterales bacterium | reverse complement strand
TGGATCCCGATGTTCCGGATATTCTGGCCGAGCACAACCGTTTGGAACAGGTGTTTATCAATCTGGTATCAAACGCTATTGACGCCATGGACGAAAAAGACAACCTGCCGGACGATACCAATAAAGAAAAGCGTTTGACGATCAAATCATTTGCTGAAAATAACCATGCTTGCATTAAAGTAATTGATACCGGCATTGGGATGAGCGAAGAAGTGAAGCATAAAATTTTTGAGCCCTTCTATACCACCAAAAAAGTGGGCAAAGGCACCGGTCTGGGTGTCAGTATCAGCTATGGGATTATCAAAGATTACAAGGGCTCGATCGAAATTGAAAGTGAGGTTGGCAAAGGCACCACCTTTACCTTAACATTTCCGCAAGCGCCTGAAGTTGAATAAAAACGATGGATAAATTATTACTGATCGACGATGAACCCGATATCCTGCGGGTTCTGTCAATGTCCTTAAAAGCAGACGGCTATCATGTGGTCACTGCTCAAAATGGCCCCGAGGGCATTGCCGCCTTTGAAAAAGAAAAACCGGATATCGTCCTCACCGACATTAAAATGCCCGGTATGGACGGCATTGAAGTTCTAAAGAAAATTAAAGAACTCAACGCCGATACCGAGGTGATCATCATCACCGGTCACGGTGACATTGAAAATGCCATTGAGGCCTTAAAACACGGCGCTTCAGATTTTATTAACAAGCCGGTCAGGGATGAGGCCCTTGCGATCGCGCTGAGCCGTGCCAGGGAAAAATTTGATATCCGGCAGCAACTCAAAGAATACACGATCGACCTTGAAAAAAAGGTTGACGATGCCACCCGGGAACTGCGAAGGCGATCCAATTTTCAAATTAATCTGATTCGCAACTCCAATAATGGCATCATTGCCTCCGACAAAGATTTAAAAATCGTTATTTATAATTCTGCCGCTAAGGAGCTCTTCGGATACACCCCCGCTGAAACCATCGATAAAATGCAGATAACTGAATTATATCCAGCCGAGTTGGTTGCCAATATGAAGGCAGCGCTGAGCGGTAAAAATGGCGTGAAAAATCTGGCCTGGACAGAAACGACCATCGCATCCAAAGACGGTGAAAATATTCCGGTGCGGTTTTCAGGCACTATTTTGCTGGAAAACCATCAACCGGTGGGCACGGTGGCTTTTTTTCAGGATTTAAGGGAAATCAAACGCCTGGAAAAAGAATTGCTCAAATCCGAGCGCCTGGCGGCCATCGGTCAAACGGTCGCGGGGCTGGCGCACGGGATAAAAAATATTTTGCACGGACTCAAAGGCGGCAGCTATCTGGTGGATATTGGAATAAAAAAAGACGAATCTGAAAAGTTAAAAAAAGGCTGGGACATGATCAAGCGCAACATCGGCCGCACCTCGAATCTGGTGATGGATCTGCTCTCTTACTCCAAGGAGCGCCAGCCCGAATTCGAAGCCTGTTTGCCCAACGAACTCGCCGCTGATGTTTGCACGCTGCTGCAGGATAAAGCCCGGGAAAATAATGTTAAGCTGGTCAAACATTTTGACGATGCGATCGGTGAAGTCTCAATGGACCCCAACAGCCTGCATGAAGTCCTTTTAAATCTGATGTCCAACGCCGTGGACGGCTGCCTGTTTGATGAAGACACCAGCAAAAATTTTCAGGTTGACTTGAAAACCGCCCTTGAAAAGGATAACGTTATCCGATTCGAGATCAGAGACAACGGGGTTGGTATGGACGAAGAGGTTGTTAAGAAGCTTTTCACTTCTTTTTTCAGCACCAAGGGGCACCGGGGCACCGGTCTGGGTTTGATGGTCACCCGCAAGCTGATTGAAGAGCACAGCGGAACCATAGATGTCAAATCCAAGCCCGGCAAAGGCACGACGGTTATTGTTCGGTTACCTTATCACATGCCGGATGGCGCTTGATAATTTGTCTGTTATCAACAAACAACAGGTGTCAGGCGTCAGGTGTCAGGATAAAGTGGGTTTCAGGTGTCAGAATCCGAATGTCTGAAACTCATAGAGGATCGAATGCTGAAACCTGAAACCTGAACACTTAAACCTGGCGACAGCCAGGTTTGCAAGGAGGAATCATATTATGAGTAAAAAAGTTCTGGTTGTCGATGATGATCCGGATGTGCGGCTGTTTAGTGTTACAGTTTTGGAAGAACACGGTTATACGCCCTTGGAGGCAGAGGATGGTGAAAGCGGCCTGAAGATGATCAAAGCCGAAAAGCCGGATCTGATTATCCTTGATGTCTTAATGCCGCGTCAGAGCGGGGTGCGCTTGTATCGGGAGCTGAAAACCGCCAAGGCCTTAAAAGACCTTAAAGTCATCATCCTGTCGGGGATCGCCAAAAAGACATTTTTAAGATCCCAGAAGGCTTTAACGGAATTTGGCGGTGCGGAAATTCCGGAACCGGAAATTTATCTGGAAAAGCCGGTCGAACCCGATGAGCTGGCGGATGTGATCAAAAAAGTGCTGGGCTGAATTCCCGATTATTCGATAAACGAGCAAGAGGTACCAACAACATGGATATTAAAAAACTGCTTTTTGTAACCCAATTTGAGGAACTGGGCTTTGATGCCTTACGATCGCTGCTGACTTTGAGAAACAGCGCTCTGGATCACGTGGTGTTTGTGAATGTGATCGAAAGGGATCGGGTGGCCATGCGCAGAGGAAAGGGCTACGACAAGGAAGAAGAGATCCGGCTGCGGGAGGCCGCCAATATCCGCTTTATTGACTGGTCCGAAACCCTTTTTGAAGAGGGAATGGAGGTCGGCGTGTATATCGTGGTCGGTAGCCTGGTACCCGAGGTTATTGAAGCCACCCAAAAAGAGAATGCCGATCTGATTGTTATCGGGCGCTCACACAAAGGGACTCTCGAGCACCTGTATTCGGGCTCAGACGTGACCGAACTGCTGCGCCGGGCCTGGACCCCGGTGCTGGTGTACAAACAGCTTTCGGAAACCGCCATATCAGTGGAAGAGCCCTTTGAAAGACCGCTTCTGGCAATCGATTGGTCGCCCGGCAGCCTGCGGGCCGTCGAATATATAAAAGCTTTAAAAGACACGGTGCAGGAGGTTCATCTGGTACATGTCGCCGATGAGAAAGAATTAAAAGGTCCTTCGGCCATGGCGATTCAAAAAACGCGCAAAGAAGCCCGCGATAAGCTGGAAAAAATCTGCGAGGATTTTGAGGCTGCCGGGATCAAAGCCAGAGAGCATGTTTATATCGGCGATCCGGACGAAGAAATTGAAAAGGCGGCGAAAGACTGTCAGGCGAGCATGATCGTTTTAGGCTCTTCCGCCAAGGCAGCCTGGGTTGAAAAATTTCTCGGCAGCACGCCCCGCAAAATTGCCGAAGAATCCATCTATCCAACCCTGCTGATTCCGCCTGAAAAAGGGGAGGAATAGCTTTTTAAGTCAACGCAAGGTATTAAAGAGGCAGCGCACAAAAATTTAACATACAAAAAATATGACCTATAGCTGGAATAATGGAATAGTGGAATGATGGAATATTGGTTTAATGAAGGATATCATCTATTTTTGCCATAAAACCATCACCAC
The DNA here is from genome assembly GCA_041559695.1 of Desulfobacterales bacterium. Taxonomy (GTDB): domain Bacteria; phylum Desulfobacterota; class Desulfobacteria; order Desulfobacterales; family JAHEIW01; genus JAHEIW01. Next base: position 6,186 of record JBFFCW010000121.1, on the reverse strand, counting down.
ACAATTTCAAATCCATTCTTCCAGTATTCCATTGTTCCAGCATTCCAATTGGGACGAAGGCTCAAAGTTACGACTAGGAGGATTTTATGGCCGTTATCACCATCTCCAGACAATACGGCGCCGGCGGCAAAACCCTGGGGAAAATGATCGCCGATGAGCTGGATTATGAATTTGGCGACAGCGAAATTATTGCAAAGGTCGCGGAAATGGCCAATGTTTCCACCCACTGGGTTGAAACGGTGGAGAATGAAGCCGGTGGTAAGCTCTCCAGATTTATCACGCGAATGGTTTCCAAACCGTTGGTTGACCGTATTTTAAAGGATGAGCGCGGTTATATTGACGAAAAAATATATCTCGACTATCTGGTCTTGATAATTGCCCAGATTGCCGACGAAGGCGATGTGGTCATATTGGGTCGGGGAAGTCAGTATATCTTAGATGACCATCCCGATGCTTTTCACATTCTGATGATCGATGAGTTCGATAACCGGGTGCGATTCATGAAGGAGAGATATGAGCTTTCTGAGAGTCGTGCAACCCGGGTCGTCAGAGGTGAGGACAAACGACGCAAGGCGCTTTATCAAAAACTCGGCAAAACGGACTACGATGATCCTTTCCTATATCACCTGGTGCTCAACATGAGCAAAATGAGCCTGGAGGAAGCCAAAAATATGGTTTGCGGCCTGGTTCAGTCTGAAGCCTGAAGCTTCCTTTCATAAACGGCGATGATCCGATGATGTTATCCCATATATAGCTTTAAAAATATATTTATCGTTAAAAGCGCAAATATGGACGGAATAATCATCGCTTTGGCGCTTGCATCAGGGACAGCCATAATCTCCTTCAAACTTAAATATCCCCTGCTCAATCCGAAGTATAGGCCGAACAGCAGTATGATCCCCTGGATGACGGGTATGGATTCGGGATAAAAAGGTTGAAAAGGAAAAGCGGCAGTGCCCAGAATATCCCACCCCAACCCCAGCGGATCAGAAAGTACATTCAGGATATAGCCATAGTTCACCATCAGCATCGGCAAACTGAAAGCAATCCAGGCAAATATACCGATTGGAATCAATATGTACGCCAGTCGTAAAATAATGGCCCGGTTGCTTTCCCGACTTCCTGCAAGGCGTCTCGCCGCTCGTGCGGCGATGACAAACATTCCGGGGAACACGCCGAGCGCCAGAATCCAGATTAAAGCAACATAAATTAGAAAGGGAACGATTTGTCTGCTTTCGGTCACGTTGGCCGCATCTTTGATAAAGCCCCAGGGACCCGACATGGTAATACTGAAGACAATGGCCACCACCAGCATGATGATCACATTGAACATTTCATCATAGCCTTTTAATTTGCGGTCCGAGCCGAAAGGCCGGATAAAGACACCAATGTTATCCTTGGGACAGCTCTTAATGCACTCCGTGCACAACCCGCAGTAGTTGTTGCGTTTCATGGTGCCGATATATTGCTTCCAGGGACAGGCCCATCCACCGGGCCCGCCGGCATAGCATGACTTTTCTTTGTGCTTTTTGCACATATCATAATCAACGGCTCTGAGCTCGGTCATCGAGGCCATAGAGTAGGTGCCCAGAAATCCGCCCACCGGGCACAGGTACTGGCAAAAAACCCGGCGCCGGTAGATCAGGGCAAGCAGCAAGCTCATGACCAGGATGATCAGAAACAGCAATGCCGTGGCAATCGGACGGGTGATCAGAATAATACCGAAAGAGATCAGAGCCAGAAAAAGGATATTTTGCAACCAGATGTTGTCCATTAATTTTGGCCAGTCTTTTTGCAGACCGAGGAACCGATGGTGCAGTGTTTTTAACGGCTTCTGGATAAAACGAACACCCGTAAAGCTTTTGCGGCTCAGCCACTCAGCGGGCGCAGGCAACGGGCATACCATACACCAGATTCTGCCACCTAATGGAACGATAATGGCTTTGAGAACAAACCACCACAGAATCCAGACGAAGATAATCGCGATGTTACGATTGCCAACAGGGCTGCCCCACAGGCTGCTGAGCATAAATAGATAAAATACGACAAAATTGGGCAGAATAATCAAAAATTGAAAACTGCGCAGCTTAAGGAGCTCTTTAAGCCAGGGGAATTTTTCCAGAAGATTGATGCGTTGAAAGCCTGAAAAGCTAAAACCATTATCTGTTCTGAAATAGATTAGCAAGCTAAACACCAGCCAGATGGATAGGGAAATAAACAGATAATAGGGTGTATTCGGCTTTACAATTAACTCTCCGGTCATAAAAGGATGAAGATTTCCACAGGTCTGGGTGCAGCGAAAGGTGTACTTGCCGGCTTTATCGGCAACAAATTCGACTTCTTTGACCCTGTCCCAATCGGTCTGGAGCTTGCCGTCCTCGCCCTCCCAGGTGTATTTAAGGAAGGTCGCGCCTTTTCTCATGATAAATTCAACCGGATGGCCGTCAAGCAAAAAACCGTGGGTTGCATCCAGGGAGGTGGATTTTAAAATAATCTTATCGCCTTTATTTACAATGATCCTTGACGGGGAATAGCTGTACTTTTTGGCCTCCAGTGAAATGGTGTGGGTGCCGGTCTCGCTGGGGAATAGTTGAAAAGACAGCGGAACGACCACTGCCACGGCCAAAGTCAGAATAATTAAAATCCAGGCTTTTTTTCTGTCCATTTTTTGCGGTCATCACTTCTGCAATGCATGCAAGTGTTGCAGCCTACAAATAAGTTACAAAATGATTGTCACTCCCGCCTGCGCGGGAGTGACGGTTGGATAGCATGCCTCAGTACTTAAAAATATTTTTGACAATATTTCGGGGACACAACACTCAAATCAGTTTGTTGATTTCGAGTTTGAGCTGGCAACATAGCTGTCAGCCAGGTACTCAAACAAAGCGATTGATTTTTTACTTTCCCACTCCCGTGGTCCCAATGCTTTGCCGATTATTCTTCCGTTCTTATCGAGAATAAATGTAGTGGGTATGGAGCGGATGCCCAGCGCGGCGCCGACATCTCCGGTTATGTCTAAGAGGGATGTAAACGTTAGTTTGTATTCCTTGTAAAATTGCTTTACCCTTGCAGCCGATTCCTGCAAGTTTATGGCCACCATTATAAAATCTTTATCTTTAAACCTCTGATGTAATTTTTCCATAGACGGCATCTCAATAACGCAGGCCAGACACCAGGTGGTCCAAAAATTGATAAACACTATCTTGCCTCTGAACTCTGAGAGGCTGACGGGTCGGCCGGTTGGATCGCTGAGCGTGATCTCAAGCGGTTCGGTATCCATGGGAATTGGAAGAACGCCCATATCGCTAAATAGCGGCCCTAATTTCTGGTTTTCGGTCTTTGCAAAAAGATCCTTATGTAAAAAACTAATGCCGATTAATCCTGAAACGGCAATCACAAGAAGCAGAAAAACGGTTTTGCGTTTTGTTTTCATTTTGATCATTCTCTCTTCTTCGAGCGGATTTGCGGTGATCTACAAAGCGAACTTATTTAAAAACGGCAGCAGACCGGGGATTAAAACGAGCTTATTGGTAAAAATCAGGAAACCTAAAATAACCATGATAGCACCGCTGGTAACTTCCAGAAGCCGAATGTATTTCTTGATCCGCTTAAAAAATCTCCAAAATTGATTGATACCGATCGCTGTCACTAAAAAAGGGATGCCCAGTCCCAGGGAATATATCAAGAGAAGAAAAACACCTTGATTTACGTTCTTCAGCGTACCGGCATAAGTCAGGATACCCGCCAAAATGGGGCCGATACAGGGAGTCCAGCCAAAAGCAAAGGCAGCCCCGATGAGCAGCGCCCCGACATATCCGAATCGCCTATCTTTAATTTGAAATCTGGCTTCTTTATATAAAAACCGGGGCCTAATAAAACCCATCATGTAAATACCGAAAAAGATAATTACCAGTCCCGCCAATTTCGTCAGAATTGATATTTTTGAAGAAATAACCGTTCCGATCCAGGTGGCGGTTGCTCCCAGCAAAATAAATATCATTGAAAATCCGGTGATAAAGAAGATCGAATTGCAAAGAATAATTCTTTTTTCTTTGCTCAGAAACAGTGCGCCGTCCTCTTTCTCCCCTATCTCTGCAAAGGAGACGCCGGATAAAAAGGAAATATATCCCGGCACCAAGGGCAATACACATGGAGATAAAAAAGAAATCAAACCGGCGGCAAATGCCATATAGATTGAGACATCAGGCAAATTTCATTCCCTTTCCGTCGGGCTGCAATGGATGCATTGATCGACAACCCTCGAATTTCAACATTACCTACTATTTATTTATACAGAACGCCGGAGGTTCCCCGGGTAAGATCCAGCTGAATCCTCACGTCCCCATTTTCAGGCACAACAACCGCTTTTTTTTGGGTTTTTAATTTTTCATGCCAGGTTTTGATGAAATATTTTCCCGGAGCAAGATTCTTTACACCGGTTAAGCCGATTTTTTTGAGGGTGCTTGCGTCCGGAATTTCAAAACGTCCCTGTTTGTCGGTTACCGCAAAATAAGGGTTTTTCAGCACCAGGATATAAGCGGCCATTTCGGCATGCACATCACAGCGCAGCTCCACAATTCCGGGCTTATCGAATACCACGGATTTGCTCTCCCCGGCAGGGTAGCTTCCCAGGTTAAATTTTTTGGTGCGCGACATCGAAAAAACATTATGATCCACCTTGTCATTATTCGGAAAATCAACCGTGGCACCGACCAAAACCGGCAATACGTGCGGGATAAATTCCAGGTTGCGCTGATCCATAATGAATTTTACTTTTGAAAGATCCTCAGTGACCGGAGGTGCCTTGGTCAGATAGACCAGGATATTTTCAGGTGTGCGCAACCCTTTTACTTTTACCGCTCCTTTTATATTGCCGGCGATGACCGGACTGGGTACAAACATGATCGTTAAAAAAACCAATGACAACACGAACATTAAATACTTTCGCAATTTTATTGCCTCCTGAAACTACCAGACGCTGCTGGTAATTAAGATATCTTCGACATCCCAGCTTTTTATCTTTGCCAGCGATCTGAAGACCGGACGGTAGATAAGGCTGGCTTCGGCCGTGGGTTCGTCATCAGGGTCTTCGACGAGAAATTCGAATTTAAGCGTTACGGTCTTTTTCGGTCTAATGCGCGTATCTGAGACAATCCGTGTGGCTGTCCAGAAGGGTACATTCAGGTTACCTTCATCATCACCCAGCACCTTTGCAAAGACCGCCCCCGGCCGCCCGGCATAATTGCCCGTCTCGATATTGCCTTTTCCGGTCCAATTCGGAAGTGTGCTCCCAGATATCATTTTAAGCGGATTGCCGTTGGAGTCAGTGGCCTGTAGCAGCAGCATCACACTGCGCATGGTCTCTCCGGTGGGCACCCAGTGACCGCCGTTGGTATTGGTAATGAAAACTGTAATCGTCAGTTTGCGGTCGGAAACCTTTCCTTCCATTTCCAGGGTCAGCGCGGTTTTCAGCTGAGTTTCGGTACCGCCGTCAAAATGATGCGGCCGAATGTTTTTCGGTGACCTGAAATTGCCCCACATGTTGCGTGCATTTCCATCGACAACATAGTTATCGTAAGGCAGCATCTCCTTACGCCAGCTCATGTGGCAATCCTGGCATTTCTTGCCCTTGTTGGCATCGCCGGCAGGAAGTTGATCCTGCCACTGTTTCCACTCCTGATAGGTCGTCTGGATGGGTATGAAGGTTCTGTCTTTAAGGCCAAAAGCTTTCCATTCGGCAGCGGAATAAATTTTGCTGCTGTCCCAGACATTGCCGCTCGCCAGCTTTTTGGACTGGCTGTGGCACAGGGAACAAAACCGCCCCTGATCGAAGACGGGGTTATACGATGCCGCCATTGGCGGTGCAATCACATCATCATAAGGACCAAAAACAAGGATAGAGTTGCCCTGAACAGGCGTTTGCCGTTCATGAACGGCGGTCGTTTGACTGGGTTTGGACTTGTCCTTAATCACTTTTCTGACCTTGTGACAGTAGTCACAGCTGATCCCGTCCCATTCTACCCACGGAGAGCGCAGCACGTTTGTTAAATCCTGAGACGCCGGAATAGCGCTGGCAGCCGATGGTGCGTGGCAGGTCGTACAGTTGCCTTCGCTGTCGGGATTGTCCAGCCTGTATCCCGGCCCGACCCCCGGTCGATTAAAGGCGTCGGTTCCGTAATACATGTT
>JBFFCW010000120.1:0-9809 GCA_041559695.1 Desulfobacterales bacterium | reverse complement strand
TGCCGCTTTTTAGGGTATAATGAAAGCGGTTTGGAGGCGGTGCTTAAAAAAAGGTTCAAGGTGCGCCTGGATAAAAAGTATCAGCGCAAAGATTGGTCAAAACGCCCCCTGCCAAAGGAGATGATTGCCTATGCAGCCAAGGATGTACACTATCTTGTCCCCCTGGCCAAGGGTCTGCATCAGGAGCTAAAACACAAAGGCCGCCTTTCCTGGGTCGAGGAGGAATGCACCTATTTGAGCAAGGTTAGAGCGACGAACACAGACGCTGGCCCCCTATTTCCCGGATTTAAAGGCGCCGGGAAACTGGGTCCCAGAGGCCTGGCGGTTCTGGAAGAGCTGCTGCAGCTGCGTAAAAAAATGGCACAGCAGCAGGACCGGCCGCTTTTCAGAATCATTGGAAGCAAGTCGATATTAGCGCTGGCAGAATTGCGACCCCAGAGTATAAGGAAACTGCAAAAAAGCGAAGTGCTGGGAACCAAACAAATTGACCGCTACGGCAAGGCGATTATCGCAGCGGTAAAAAAAGCCATGCAGGTCCCCGCAAAGGATTTGCCGAAATATCCTCGTAAAACCGCCCCGCATGTGCCGGCTATTGTTGCCAAACGCGTCAAGGAACTGCGCAACTGGCGGGACCACCTGGCAAAGCATCTGGAGATCGATCCGACCATCATTTGCACCAAGGCGCTGATCAGTGCGATTGCGGTGCAACGACCCCTTGCGGCAAGCAGCCTGGTAAAGATGAAAGAACTGAAAAACTGGCAGGCAACCGAATTTGGCAGCGACATCATCGAAATCTTAAAAACCGTCGGTTGATGATCACTTTGGAGGAAAAAATTAGGCTGCCATCCGGTCGGCATCGGCTGGAAGGCTATTGGCAGGCAGGCGCCGGGAATAAAGGGGTGGTGATCACTCACCCCCATCCGCTGTACGGCGGCACGATGAACAATCCGGTTGTCGAAACCGTCCAAAGCGCGTACCGGCAGCAGGGTTATGCAACCCTGCGGTTTAATTTCAGAGGGGTCGGCGGCAGCCAGGGAAACTTTGATAATGGTCCGGGCGAACAGGACGACGTCCGCGCCGCCATCGCTTATGTTGAAAACATGAATGTGGGCCCGGTCGACCTCGCCGGTTACTCGTTCGGGGCCTGGGTCAACACCGGGGTCGCCGCCGACAGCCGCAGCTCAATAGAATCCATGATAATGATTTCGCCGCCGGTCGGATTCATCGAATTTGAAACGGTTACCGCAATGAACTGCCTGAAACTGGTGGTAACCGGCAGCCGGGATGACATCGCACCGGTCAATCAAATTCGAGACCGAATGCCAGCCTGGAACCCGGAGGCGCAATTTGAAATTATCGACGGTTGTGATCATTTCTATTCCGGACATCTGGACAAACTGCAATCGATTCTCACTCAATATTTGAAATCAGAAAAATCGGACCCGACCTAAACCAAATCGCTCGGAATTTTTTAATTCTCACGCCAAGCCGCTAAGCTCGCAAAGAAGATCATAAAAACAATTTTAATGAAAAATCCTGGCGCCTTTGCGTCTTGGCGTGAGCCGCTTTATTCATTTGTTGGATCCGGCCTCAAAATACCGCATCACGACTTTTTTCCTCCCCGTCAGACCTTCATATTTTTCCTGCGGATATCCGATGGCGATGACGCTGCAGACGGTTTCTTCAGCCGGTATCGTTAAAAACTGCTGCATGGCGGAATCATTTTGAATGGCTTCTACTGCAAAGCCGATCAGGCAGGTGCCCAGCCCCATGCTGTGGGCGGCCAGCAAGATATTTTGAGTGGCCAGCAGGGCATCCTCCATCGGACAGCTGCCGCCGGGTTTGGTGGCGACAACAATAACCGCGGTGGCGCCATGAAAAAGGCGGTCGCGCCCGGAAAGCTCCCATTCCCTTAAACCATTTTTGACTGACGGGTAATACTCCCGGTAATAATTGTCCAATGCGGGTTTACCGATCAGTTTGAGCACTTTACGCACCCATCTTCTTTCGGCCATGCGGTTTAAATTTCTAAAAAACAAACCGATGCGCTGGCCGAATTCAGCGACGGCAGTGGGATCGGGAAAAATCGTAAAGGTCCAGTTCTGAGAGTTGGTTCCCGATGGTGCCGTGGTCCCGATTTTCACCAGATCTTCAAGCACGGACCGATCGACGGTTTGTTCGCTATAATTTCGGCACGACCGCCGCGAGGCCATTAATTGAACCAGTTGCGCTGTATCCGGCTGGCCGTGGGGCAGCCAATCATTTTGCAGATCAAAGCTGTTAAATGAAAGACACTTTTCATCGATGGTTTCTACCCGTACCGCATCAACCGGGCATACGGCCACGCAATGGCCGCACTGCAACGAGCGACCTCCGGTTACACGCGCCGTGCCTTCTTGCATGCTTATCGTTTCGGATGGACATACTTTTACGCATCGTTCGCACCCGTTGCATTTTTCCGAATCGATGACCGTGGCCACTTTTCTGTCAATCATCATTATCTTTCCGAATGAGTTCTGATTTGAGCTGTCTGGCCATCAAACGCTCATAAAGACCCGGGGCAATCCGGGACAGCCAATAAGTGAGTTTTCCAACCGGCGACAACACCAGTAAACTTTTTTTCTTTAACATTGCCTGGCAGATCGCATCCGCTACCCGGGCGGGCGAATCCTGCCCGCCGACCGTTGATTGCGGATGGCGGGTGACGCGGCCGTCGCCGCCCAGGGCCCGCGTCTGTAATTGGGTCTTCACAAATCCGGGGCAGACGATCATGATGTGAACTCCGCTGCCGATCAATTCGGCTCTTAATGAAGTAAACAACCCGTGCAAGGCGTGTTTGCTGGCACAATAGCCCGTCCGGCCAAGCAGCGGCGCCACCCCCGCCAGGCTCTCAATGATAATGATCGCCCCCTTGCGTTCGATCAAGCTGGCAATGGCAGACTTGGTGCAGTGAAGCGAACCAAAAAAGTTAACATCCATAACCTGACGATAGACCGCCACCTTGGTATCGACAAAAGCGCTTCGCTGGGTGATGCCAGCATTATTGACCAGGACATCTATCCCGCCGTAGTGCGCAATGATTGAATGAATTGCCGCCTCACATTCCATCTCCCGGGCGACATCACAGCCGATTCCGATGGCATCCATGCCATCGGCAACCATATCATCTGCGGCAGCTTTTACTGCGGTTTCATCAATATCGATTAGCCCCAGCCTGGCACCTTTGGCAGCAAATGTTTTGCTGATGGCCGCCCCGATGCCACTGGCCGCCCCGGTGACCACAGCGATTTTATTTTTTAAATCATTAGATGACATCAAGGTCTTCCGCTGATCAGGCGGACATCTTTCCCGTCTCCGGTTGAAAATCGGCCGGCAGCGGCTTCCGGGAAAAAATAAATGCGGTGACCAGCCCGGCGATGATATGCCAGATACCCCACCAGGCCACTAGAATGGCCATTCCCCCAAGGCCGTCAAAAAAGTTAAATACCAGGACCAAGCCCAGACCGGAATTTTGAATGCCGACTTCGATGGACACCGCCCGGTTATCGGGCTCGGACAGTCCGCAAAGGCGCCCCGACCAGTATCCCAGATTGAGCGCCAGCGCATTGTGAATCAGCACGCCGATAAATACCAGGCCGACATAATTTAAAAAATTTTGCCAGTTGATCCCCAGGGCTGCCGCAACAATACCGATAAAAAACACCAGCGAAAATATTTTAAACGGTTTTCGAACCGTTGCCGCCAGAGCCGGAAATGACCGGGAGATCAGCAGGCCAATGCACAGCGGAATCCCCAGAATGACAAAGACGGTGATAAAGACATCCAGCGGGCTGAGGCTGACCTTTCTTAAGATAGCGGCGGTATGGGGATTCAGGCGGCCCCACAGCGCTAAATTTAGCGGCGTCATCACAATGGCCGCCACCGTGGAGACCGCCGTCATGCTCACCGAGATGGCACAGTTGCCGCGTGCCAGATAGGTCATGATGTTGGAGAGGTTGCCGCCCGGGCAAGCGGCCACCAGGATCATGCCCAGCGCTATTGATGCGGGCGGGTTGATGATCAGCGTCAGCAGAAACGTAAAAGCGGGCAACAGGACAAACTGGGCAATCAGGCCGATAACCGGTGCTTTGGGAGCAACAAGGATGCGCTTAAAATCGTCCAGTTTCAATTCCAGCGCCACCCCCAGCATCATCAGGCCAATGGCCGCATTGATAACAAACAGGCCCTGGGGATTAAAATTCAATCGTACCTGATCGATCGCTGCCGGGTCCATGGCCGTATCCTTTATTTTTTGATGCTTGTCAGGTTCAAATCAAACCGGATGACCGCACACGTTACTGGGCTTGAGCCGTGTATCCGCCCAGATTCGCCAGGGCAACGCTTCCCGGACTGACGGTGGTGGGATCGGTCATCACATTGATGCAGGTGGCAACGCCGGCGGCAAAAGCTTCCTCGAGGGCTGGCTTAATATCTGCCGGATTTTCCACAAACAGACCTTTTCCCCCCAGCGCTTCGATCAATTTATGGTAATCGACCTGCCCGATGTAGGTTCCGTTTTCAATGGCATGACCGATGCGCAACTCCTGGCTGTGGCGAATCATGCCCCATCCGAGGTCATTGCTGATGACCATAACGATCGGTAGATTTTTGCGCAAGGCCGTCTCAAACTCCATAAAATTAAATCCGACAGAGCCGTCTCCGATAATTAAACAGACCCGCTGGTCCGGATATCGCAGCTTGGCGGCATTGGCATAGGGGATTCCCACCCCCAAACAGCCGTAAAGACCGGCATCCAGATAGCGGCCGGAATGTCGAACGGTCCGGGTAATTCCCATCCAGACCTGAGTATCTCCGCCGTCGGCAACCACAATATCACCTTCACGGTCCATAAACTGGTTAATTTCATGGGCAAGCCGCAATGGATGAATGGGAATATTTTCACTTTGCCAATCAGCCCTTGCGGGCGCCTTGCCCTCCTCATCAGCCTTTTCGAGGGCCGAAATCCAGCCGGTAAATCGCTGATGAAGGGACTCGCTCCTTTTTTTCTCCAGCACAATACGGTTGGCGGCTTTTAACAATTCCCTGACATCACTGACGACCGCAAGATCCACCGACCGGTTTCGACCGATCTCTTCAGGTTCAATATCCACCTGAATAATTTTTGCTGCCGCATTAAAGAGATCCCCAAACAGGTAGTACAGACTCATCCGGGCGCCCAGAAACAGCACCAGATCGGCCCCGGTATTGGCAACCAGCGCCGCACCGGGTCTGATGGCAAGTGAAGATTCAAAACATAACGGATGCGTGTCGGGGATGGTCCCCCGGCCGAATGCGGAAGTAAACACGGGAATTCCCGTGCTTTCAACAAATTTTACCAGTTCGCTGCCGCCGTCGGCATACCACGCCCCGCTTCCGGCGATAATAACCGGCTGGGTCGCTTTCTCGAGCATCGATAGAATCTGCTCTACTTTATCCAGGTCCACCGGATGCGATTGAATGACCGTGTGGGTTTTTTTGATACCATCGGGGCTGACCGTCGCATTCAAGACATCAACCGGCAGTTCCAGATACACCGGGCCGGGACGACCGCTGCCGGCAGTGCGGAATGCAAAATCAATAAATTCCGGAATTCGTTCCGGTTTGTGACAGATCAGCGCCTTTTTGACCATTGGCTCGATGACCGGCCGCTGCCGCATATCCTGTAAATCCAGTTTTTCGATACAGTCGATCCCAACACACCCGGAAATAAGCACCAGCGGTGAGTTTGCAAATCGGGCGTTGGCCACGGCCGTAAGCGCATTGGTAAAACCCGGCCCTGCCGTTACCATCGCCACTCCCGGTTTGCGGGTCATCCGGCCCCAGGCTTCAGCCATAAACACGGCTGCCTGTTCATGGCGGGTATCAAACAGGGTAATCGGCGCATTTTCCAGATATTGATAAATTGGCGTAATATGACCGCCGCTCAGTGTGAAAATCGTGTCGACGTCTTTCTGAACCAGCGCTTCTGCGGTCAACTGGCCCCCGGATATTTTTTCCATAAATGCCCTCCCCCATCGAATTGGTTGATTCGTTAAATAGTCAAGTCGTCAAATCGTTCCGACCATTTAACCAATTAACCATTCGACGAATTAACGCGATTTGATCGAAGATCAAATTTCCATGAGTTGCCCGCCGGTAATATTAATGGCCTGGCCGGTGATGTATGCAGATTGAGCCGAGGCCAGAAAGGCCACCAGATCCGCAACTTCAGCGGCGGTCCCCAGGCGGCCCATGGGAATGCTTTTAAGCATTTCGGCTTTGCGCGCTTCAACGGTTGAATCCAAAATATCGGCCTCCAGCTTAAACCGCCAGTCGGTAAAATCGGTCCGAATGACCCCCGGGCAGATCGCATTGACCCGGATTCCGGCGCCGGCCAGTTCTTTGGCCATGACTTTTGTGAGCATGACAACCCCTGCCTTGGCCACGGCATAAGCACCGTTAAACAGGGGCGGAACCTTTGCTGCTCTGGAGGCGACGTTAATAATGCAACCGCCGCCAGCGGTCATCAAAGGCACAATTGCTTTGGAGACCCGAAATACGCCGTGCAGATTCACATCGATAGTTTTCATCCAGGCACCTTCATCGTAGGTATGAACTGCATTTGGAACCCCAAAGACCGCACCGGCGTTGTTGCATAAGATATGGATGCAGCCCAACTGCTTTTGCACCGCTGCTGCCATCTGCGCAACCGACCCCGCACGGGTCACATCCAATTCAACGGCAATCGCCTTGATCTTAAATGCTTTTTCCAGATCTTTTGCCAGGTGAGTCATTTCTGCCATGCTATCGGTAAGCGGTTCATTCTGACGGGTTTCTTTTCCCACCAGATCGGCAATAACCACATTGGCCCCCGATTCTGCCAGTTTTCGAACAACCCCATAGCCGATACCGGCCTTTTTCCCTGAACCGGTCACCAGCGCTGCTTTGCCTTTCAGATCAGCGGCCATCATCCTGCCCTCTGTGATATGGGTTAGCGGTTAAATAATCGTTGAGTATCTTGAGGTAAGCCGATTCTATCAGAAAAAATCGTCTCAAGCATATTTCAGATTTCAGATAGTTATTTTTTGTCAACTAGAAGTCAATAAAAAATTGACAGGGTTTAGGCCTATTCTTAATTTGAAGCAGGGCATAGTGTTGTTTGGAAAACTCACCGGTGTTGGGATATCGTTGGCTGTTGACTGGGTCTTCCAAACCAAAAACCTTCACTTCAAGATCAGAGAAAAGGAGGGCTTATGAAAAGCATACCTCGGATTATTGAAGAACAGGTTCAACGCTGGCAAATTATGCAAAAGGAAGGAAGGGAAGAAAAAAAAGGGGTTTCCGTCATCACGGTATCCAGAGAGCCGGGCAGCGGCGGCCGCATCGTCGCAACGCGCCTGGCGGATAAACTCGGCATTGCTATTTTCCATCAGGAAGTTATCAATGAAATGGCCAAAAGTGCCGACGTCAGCGAAAAATTGGTAGAAACCCTGGATGAACGCGGGCTTTCGATCCTGGAAGACTGGATCTCATCTCTGGTTCATGAACGGCATCTGTGGCCGGACCGTTACATGCAACATCTGATGAAAGTGGTCGGAACCATCGGCAAACACGGCCGGGCCGTGGTGGTCGGAAGAGGCGCCAATTTTATTTTACCGCCTGAAAAAAGATTCAGTGTGCGCATTGTCGCTGCACAAGCCTGGCGAATTAAAAATGTCGCCAAAGAATTCAATATCTCCTCAGAAGATGCCAAAAGACGGGTCATGCGAACCGAATCGGACCGCCGGGCGTTTATCCGCAAGTATTTTAACGCCGATATTACCGATCCCACCAATTATGATCTGGTCGTCAATACCGCTACGTTAAAGGTGGATGATGCGGTCAAGGTGATCTCTTCAGCCCTGGGGTTGGTGGAGTGTGTTTTTGTGGGATAATTCTTTAGAACCCGCCTCAAAAATACCCATATCGAGGACGGGGCGGCGCACGAAGACGAGTACAAGGATAGGCGCCGCTGCGCCGCTATCTAACGCTTGGCGCGCCCGGACAATCTTTTCTGGACGTTCTCGCTTCTCAATTCTCTGAGCGCATCACCGGCCACCCACCGCGCCGCCTTGGATTCAAGCTGCTGGATTTCTTTGGCCAGACCCTGAAGTTGTGGAATCGAAACCCCCAGGGCCCGGTCGGCCTTGATGCCGTATCGGGCCATGCCGGCTGCCGCTTTGGGGTTCCCCATCGATTTAAGCTCTGCGATCACATCTTTAAGCTGCATAGCTCTGTGTTGGCCTGTTGGGCCGGTTGCGCCCGTTGAGCCCGTTAAAGAAGCAAGCGTGTCTGATTTTATTTTTTTAACGGGCAACGGGCTCAACCGAGAGACCTTAAATGTAGTATGGGGATAGATTCTAGAGCAGTTGATGAAGTTTTTGCTCCAGCTCATCAAATTCGTCTCCGGAAAAACAGTACTTCATCTCCAGAAAACGCTGGCGGAGATCCATCACCTCTTTTTTAACATTTTGGTCTTTAAGGATCACATCGGCCATCAGCTGGGCCAGCTCGGCAAAATCCGCTGCTTTCATGCCGAAACGCGTCATTTCCTGTACGCCGGTCCGCAGCGATCCGGCTGCCGAAAAGCTTTCCTCATCCGGGGCGGCCTGGTAGTTGAGAAGGATATGGTTGTCCTCCAGGCGTTGCGCGATTTCAGGTGCGCATGCATATCCCACGTTAATAATGACCTGATGGGTTTCGGTAAAGGAAATTTCCGGATCGCCGGCGACATCCAGGCCACAGTCTTTTAAGGCTGCGGCAAAGGCTTTGGCATTGGCTATCACATTTTTCTGATAATCATCTTTGAAAGCGTTCATTTCATAAGCAGCCAGCAACAGGCCCAGCAAGGTGCCCAGGTGGTGGTTGCTGGTGCTGCCGGGAAAAGCCCGCCGCTGAATGGCTTCCCAGAACGCATATTGCAGATCGTCTTCGGTATAGTTTACGGCGACAATACCGCGCTGAGTGCCGTAAAAGGTTTTATGGGTCGAACCGGTTACGATGTCTGCTCCCTCCTTAAAGGGCTGCTGGAAATAAGGGCCCACCAGTCCGAGCACATGGGCCATGTCATACATCAACATACAATCCAATTCGAGGGCATCAATGATGGCGCGCATTTCTTGCACCGGCTCTTTATGGATGATCATGCTTTTGCCTAAAATCATCAACTCCGGGCGGTGTTCGGCGATCAGTTCCCGGGCGGCTTCAACATCAATCTTAAACGGGTTGTCTGCTAAAACCGGAAAATTGACCACCGCCGCTTTCTCCCATTTGGGATCCCGCATCACAAAATCGCGCAGGGCCCCCATGGGCTGGGCGCTGAGATGCCCGCCCTTGATAATGTGATTGTTCATCACTTTGCGGATACGGCGCTGTTCGCTTTTACGGTCGGCACGGTTCAAATAATCCACCAGGGCACTGAACACGGCCATGTTGGCCATCTGCCCCGATATGACCCGGGTTTCAACTTCGCTGCATGCCAAGAAGCGCTGAAACTCACAGGTCAGCAGATATTCGACCTCACCGATAAATTCGGTGCCCTGATAATAAAAGACATTGGCTTCCTTAAACGCTTTGACCTGTTTGTGCTCGGCATAACGGCCGGAAGGGTCGGTAATGGAAAGCATGTGCACCAAAGGTGAGGCTGTCTGTTCCGAAGGAATCAAATTCACACATTGCTGCTGGCGCCAGGTGTGATTGTCGATGGCTTTACCGATCAGTGTTTTAACGTTTTGCTCCATTTTTTCAGCCGC
>JBFFCW010000119.1:0-9822 GCA_041559695.1 Desulfobacterales bacterium | reverse complement strand
ATGGCCTCGATGATCAATTCCTTGGGAATAATGTGGGCGATGGCCTTTCTGAAGGCCGGATCGTTCAGCGGCGGCCGGCGGGTATGATAGCCCAGGCTGTAGAAGCCGTGGTTGGGATATCCCTTGGCAACAACGTTTGGCACCTTTTGCAGATCCAGTAGCAGGCTGGGTTTGAGGATGTAACGATTGCGGTCACATTCACCTTTTTCGATGGCCGCGGCAACCGCATCATGGGAGCCGTAAACGATCCCGATGATCCCGGCGCACTTGGGCGGGTTAAAGTGCTCTTTGAAAGCCGACACCTTAAATTCCCGGCCCCGGTCCCAGTAATCGAGCTTGAATGGACCGCTGCCGATGGGTTTCTCGTTCGGATAGTTGAGCGGATCGCTCACATCCACCTTCTCGGGGATGTCCTGCCAGACATGTTTGGGGATCAGAAACATGCCGCCCAAAAGATTGGGAATAAAGGGGGCGTAGGATTCCGCCAGCTTGATACGCACGGAATTCGCTCCCGTGACATCGACGCTGTCCACCCGTTTCAGGATCTGGTAGAAGAAGGGGTGCTTCCATTGTTTACAGTAATCAAATGTAAATTGGACGTCTTCGGCGGTTAGCGGTTTGCCGTCGTGCCAGAGCATTCCTTTACGGATGTTTAAGTCAAGTGTCAACGGATCGATCACCTGGTAAGACTCGGCCGCCCAGGGCACCATATTCCCATCAGGACCGACCCTGAACAACGGATCATAGATCATGCGCAGCTCCATGAACTCCGTGGTATCCTTGGCCGCCACCGGGTTCATCAACTTCAAAGGCGTTGGGCGGGCTGTCCGAACATAGCCGTCACCCTGTACGACTTCCATGTTAATATCCGTCCAGAAACTACCGGTGCCTTCACCTAGCATGGGGACGACATTCTTGATGCGATCGGAGCGATAGACGGTGGTCATTTGCATATAGGCAACCACCGTCAAAGCCTGTGCTTCATGACACAGTTCCTGGGCCTTGAAGACGATTTCCTTTCTTTTCTCGATGTCCATTTCTTGTTGCTGGGCCAGCGCCACTTTGTCGATTTCGGGATCGTTCAGGCCATACCAATTGTAGCCACCCTTCTTATATTGCGAAGAATGGTGAACCTGGTAAATGAACACATTGGGGTCGATACGAATGGAGGCGCCGGACAGCATGACAAACCACATGTCATAATCATGCTCCATGATCACCTTTTGGACATTCAGGTTGTAGTCGATGGGGTCCGCCTTGACCTCCCATCCGATTTGCTTGAAGGCATCGGCGCATACCCTGGCCACCTCCGGTCTGACCGGGTCCATGGTGGCAGTGGCGGTTGTAATCTTCATGGAATCGACTGGCGCTCCCGCTTTGGGCGCAGCGAAGACGGCGCCGGGGCCTGCGATCATGGTGGCCCCGATCGTCCCCCCGGTTATCTTCATAAACTCACGTCTTCCTATTTTTCGTTCATTCATTATAAGCCTCCTTATTGTGAGATGATTACTTGCGACAAGCAAGTTATTGCGGCCGAAGAACTGACTTAACGGTTGTTAAGGGCTAAACCAGGCCGATAGGAATCAAATTTGGTATCTTCTTTAAGATTAAAAAGATAACAACGGTTGAAAAACAGATTTTACAATGGCTATACCATGCTTTTTGGGAAAAAATTGAGGGTTAAAATCTATAATCTACTATAATCGCATGCTATATTAATAGGATAGGTCGGTGGTTAATCGTTTTATAGCATAGAAAATTTGTATAGATTAAACCCAATTCAAAATCAACCTTTTTTATCAAAAATTTGGACGGGAGCGCTTCATTTTTAAAGGGCTATTTCCCAATCCCGGCCAAATCCGAATTACGCCAAACAGCGCTCGAATGACGATCCAAAAAGCCGTAATCAGCCAGATCCAGGTCAGCGCGCCGGTCATCGTTTCATCGAGCAGATAGATGGCCACAGCGCCGCAAGTCGTAGCGGTAATAATGGCATTTCGTAAATAACGAAAATCGCCGGTACCCCAGTGAATGCCGTCGGTGGCAAACGCCAGCGCATTGACCGGCTGAATCAGGGCAGCAATGGCCCAGGCCGGGATGAATAGGTTTATCGCCGAAGGGGGAACCAAGTATGCTATCACCACAGGCTGCCCAAACCATAAAATGACGCCCATCACCAGACCGGTGAAAAAACTCCATTTACAGACAACCCGCGCAACCCTCCTGGTTTGCTCCATCAGCCGGGGGCCGATAAAGTAACCCACCAGGCTTTGGCCGGTGGTTGCATACGCGTCAAGAAACAGAAACGAAAATACCCAGACCTGCCGAACGGCCTGATGAGCGGCCCCCGCATCCGGTCCGATGC
The DNA here is from genome assembly GCA_041559695.1 of Desulfobacterales bacterium. Classification (GTDB taxonomy): domain Bacteria; phylum Desulfobacterota; class Desulfobacteria; order Desulfobacterales; family JAHEIW01; genus JAHEIW01. The sequence continues at coordinate 7,457 of JBFFCW010000119.1, read as the reverse complement.
GGGTGGCCGCCCGCGTGGTGATCATATAAAAAGCCGTCAGAAGGCCGGTGCGAATAAAAAGATCTCTGCCGATCTTAAACAGCTTGCGGACATCACGAAGTTGAATGCGATTTGGAAAGTCGATGCGTTTATGGATGATCCATACCAGACAGCCGGCACCGATCCACTGACTGATCGTACTGGCCAGCCCGGCACCGAAAACGCCCAGGCGGGGAAACGGGCCGTACCCGAAAATCAGCAACGGATCCAGTATAATGTTCAGCGTATTGATCGTGATCGCCACATAAAAGGGCGTCCGCATATCCTGCATTCCCCTGAAAATGCCAAAGGCGGCTATGGTCAGTAAAACAGCCGGCGCTCCGAAAAGCCGAATTTGAATGTACTGCGATGATAAATCATATACGGCACCGGTGGCACCCATAACACGCGAAATATAGGGCACGGAAGGCAGGCCAACGACCACCAGCAGCAATCCGATAAGAGCGGCTAAGGCGAGTGCCGAGCCCCCGACTTCGCCTGCGACGTTGAATTCCTGGCGGCCATGAGCCTGGGCCACTTCCGTCTGCGTCCCGATCCCCAAAAAATTGAAAACCCAAAAGATACCAGAAAGCGTTACCGTGCCCACACCCAGGGCAGCAAGTGATTCTGAGCCCAGGCGTGCGACAAAAGCGGTATCCACCAGACCCGTTAAGGGTTCTGCCACCAGCGACAACAGCACCGGCAAAGACATGCTCAGCAGGGTCTTATGCGGCGACTTTACAAAAGGATGATCATTTTGCAGATTGGTTTTGCTTTTCACACGAATAGCCGTTGCATGCGCTTAAAGATGATTAAATTAATGAAACCGGAATTGTATTTCTCATATTTTAAAAGTGGCATTTCTCTACACCACAAACATATTTTCATCAAATATTTTTAAAAAAAATCCAGAATTAATGAAACAGGGGTTGACAATCCTATTTTGGGTCTGATATTATTTATCGTAAAAATACGATAAATGGATGGGCCACCATGGCACGAACAAAAACAAAGATACCGCCCGCATGTTGCACCTTAAAGATAGCTGGCAAGGAACAGGAGCAGCTGGTCTCTATGCTGAAAGCCCTGGGCAACCCCATCCGTTTTGAGATCATCAAGTTCCTGGTGACCCATCCGGGATGCATCACCGGCGATATTGTCGAATATTTGCCCATTGCCCAGGCCACCGTCTCCCAGCATCTGAAGGTGCTCAAAGATGCCGGTTGGATCTCCGGAGTTATCGAGGGCACCGCCACCTGTTATCAACTGGATGAAATAAATATTGAGTGGTTTCGATCGGTCGTCGGAGAAATCTTTTAGAAGCTGTCTCGCGCTCGGCCGCTGCTTTGCGAGCAGCTTTTTTTTAAAACTTGTTTATCGTAAAATTACGATAAACCATTTTGAATGTGTGTATTTTTTTTGAACTAGATGATCGTAAAAATACGATTGGCTTAAGGAGAAAATCAACATGATAACGCCCATCTTAGAAATCAGCCAATTCATTATCAACGCATTCCTGCATATCTGGCCCTACTTACTGGTAACAATCCCTTTGGCCGTTACCGTTCAAATGTCAGGTGCATCAAAATATATCAAACGCGCGTTTGAGGCCAGACCGCTGACTGCCATCTTGCTGGCAACGGTTCTGGGGGCCTTCAGCCCCTTTTGCTCATGCGGGGTCATCCCGGTGATCGCCTCGCTGTTGATCAGCGGGGTACCGCTGGCGCCGGTGATGTCCTTCTGGATCGCCTCTCCATCCATGGACCCGGAAATCTTCTTTTTAAGCGCCGGCATGATCGGCTGGGAGCTGGCCATCTGGCGCCTGGCCGCCACGCTGTTTTTAAGCCTGGGGGCGGGCTTCATTACGCATATGCTTGTACAAAATGGATGGCTGGGGAAAGAGATCCTACGGACGCACAGGGTAGCAAAGGTACAGAGCACAGCGGCATTATTTAAAAAGGGATGGCGACGAATTAAGGACGGCATCACCACTGTCTGGGCATCAGGAACCCTGTTTCCGCCGGTAATATCCAATTCAAGGGGCCGGTTTCAATATGCTCCCATGGTTGCGCCAGCAAAATCTGAAGCGGCTGATAGCTGCAGTTCGTGTTCATCCGAGAATACGTCCTTTATAAGTCCACAGCCGGCAATACGCGAATTGTCCAACACGCCTTTCCGCGGAAATTCCTGCGGCAGCGAAGAACAGAGCTGCGGTTGTGACGGCACAACCGGTAAATTTCGACATCGCTTGTTTAAAGAAACGCTGAGTGCAACTGCGATGGTCGTAAAATTCATGGCCCTGGCCTTTTTTCTCGAAGCCCTGATTATACTGTACGTACCCGAAGAGTGGATAACAACTGCTCTGGGGCAGAAAAACCCACTGGCCATCGCCACCGCAGCGATCCTGGGCGTACCGACCTATACCAGCAGTCTGACGGCCTTACCGATGATCAGCGGTTTATTAACCCAAGGCATGAATCCGGCTGCCGCCCTCGCCTTTCTGGTTGCCGGACCGACCACCACGCTGCCGGCCATGGCGGCGGTCTGGCCGCTGGTCGCTCGGCGTGTTTTTGTTCTTTATGTTTCCTTCTCTTTGGTAGGAGCGGTCCTAATGGGCTATTTTTTTAGAATGGCTGCGATATGGTTCTGAAATAAGGATACAAAATGTTTACTTGTTATTGCAAAACCGAAATTCTTCCTTTAATAATATGAAAATCCATCTTGGAACTATCTTGAAGGGAAAAGGGTGAGCTCTATGGACCAAGCCACGATCCAAAACTACAGGGGCTGGGAAGATTTTTATAATATTGAAAAAAGTGAGAAACTCGATTTCTTTATGCGCAACGGCCGCATGCTGGATATTTTGTTTGCCCAGCAGTTTGACCGCTCTTTTCTGGATTCCATGTGCCGGCTGGCCACCCAGATTCGCCGAATGGCCCTGACCAAAATGGGCGCCCGCAAATTGAGCGGCCTGCTTTCCCATAAGCGCGCCATGCTGTATTTTGTTCAGCCCTCTACCCGCACGTTTATATCCTTTCTGAATGCCTGCCACATTCTGGGAATGAAAATATCGGAGATTCGCGGCACCACCACCAGCTCGGAGGTAAAAGGCGAGTCCCAGGAAGACACCATCCGCACCTTTGCCAGCTATGTGGACCTGATCATTATTCGGCACCCTGAAGCCGGGTTTGCCGAAAAAACCGGTTGGATTCTAAATCAAAACAAACTGCCGGTCGCTGTCATTAACGGCGGCTCCGGGCCAGATCAGCACCCCACCCAGGCGCTGCTGGATATTTACACTCTGGAGCGCTCTTTTCGAAACATCGGCGGCCTGGACGGCAAAAAAATTGCCATGGTGGGGGATTTGAGACGCGGACGCACGGTACGCTCGCTGAGCTATCTGATGAGAAATTATGAAGGCATCAGCCTGTATTTTGTCTCACCGGAAATATTTCAGATGAAAGATGATATCAAAACCTTTCTGAAAAAACATCGTATCGAATTTCACGAAACCGATGATTTTGCCAGCGTCATGCCCCATGTGGACGCCATCTACATGACCCGCATTCAAAAAGAATATTCCGAAGCCCCGGCTGAAGAATCCGATGTCTACCCGGATTTTTATTTCACCAAAGAGCATCTGTCGGTGATCCAATCCCACTGCATCCTCATGCACCCGCTGCCGCGCCGTTATGAAATCGAGGTTGAGGTCGACAAGGATCCGCGCGCGGTTTACTGGAAGCAGGAGCGCAACGGCATGTGGATGCGCGCGGCGTTAATTTCATATATTTTCGGCGTAGATGATGAAATTGCAGCGGAGTTCCGGTAGGATTTTGCGTTAAAGATCTGTTACTTAAGTTTAAGTAAATCAAGCCCGGTATCTTCTGTTAAAGGCAGGGCATCCATATCGGCACGGATCATTACCGTCGGGCCCGGTCTATCGGTTTTCATCAATCCCACAACGCCGTAGCGGGCAATTCCGGTCTGAACCTCAAGCCCCAGGTTATTTAAATAAGCGGCCACATGTGCCGAAGTTTTCTTTTCCGTGCAGGCCGTTTCGGGCATCCGATGCAGGTCACGACGCATTTTAATGATTCGATCTTTTTGTTCATTCACCAGTTGATGTAAATTTTCCATGACAAGGCCTCTTTAAATATCTGGGTTTTACATGATGGCGCTTGCTGTGTTTCAGCAGCCGCAGGGGTATGTGCTTTTGGTCCAACGATCCGGCCCAAAAATATGACTCACATTCTGTGACCGGAGCAATGAGAAAATTCAATGATCCGACGGGTCAATTCGAAGCTGATTTGTCCGGTAAGCGGTTTAGGCCAATTCCACTGCCGAAGATCAGCAAGGCTCCGGCGATCAGCTGCCAACCGAGCGGCTCACCCAGGTAAAATACGCCAAAGGCGGCAACCAGTGGCACCTCAGCTGTCATCATAACGCTGACCTTCGGCGCGGGAATGCGGACTAAGGCCTGGTTGATGGAAAGTTGTGCGACCAATGAAAAAGCAGCCACCGCGGCAACGTCGAGCCAGCCGGCTGTTTGCTGCGGCATAATTGGAGCCTCCTGCATGAATAGTGGCGCCAGGCTGGCAATTGTGCCGGCCAGGCAAAGATAGAAAAACAGGGTGTAGATGTTGTTCTCTTTGCTCAATCGCCGCACCAGAAGAAGCGTAATTGCACACAAAATCGACGCTATAACAGCAAAGAGATGGCCCAGATTCAATGCTCCGGAAGCTTCAGACGGCCACAGGATCAGGATGATGCCAATAAATGCACAGCCAATAAAAAGCCAGGCGATCTTGGCGGCGGGCTCGCCGGTAACCCAGGGCGAAAAAAAAGCGGTAAAGGCTGGATACAGGTAGAATATTATCAAGGCGACAGAGAGGGGAATCCGCTGCAAAGACGCGACGAAAAGCAGAAATGCAACCGAACCGCACAGACATCTTACCGTAAGCAGAAAGCGTTGTTTGCCCAAGAGGCTCAGCCCTAAGGCCCTGACAACAGGCGGGATCACCAACAGGCCCAGTCCGAACCGTCCCACAGCGATATGCCAAACACTGACGTGGGCCCCGGCTAGCTTGGCTGATGCACTCATGCCCGCATAGAACAAAGGGGCCAGACATGCCCAGATAAAGCCACCGGATCGTAACCGCATCACGGTTAAAAGTACCTCTTTTTTACGTTATTTGATGTTCGGTCGGCAGCGTTCTCTTTTCCCGCTTGTGCCGCAAAACCGCCTCTCTCTTTTTATGTTTTTTTAAAACCATATTTCAACCTCTAGCGGGGTTAAAGTTATTAATAATACAACCGATATTTATATTTAACAATTCCTTTGTACAAATCTGGCCACGACCTTAATTTGGGCTTCATGTTCGCCTCAAACTGATGATTCAAAGTTTAAGTGATTTTAACGGTCAATGATTCATGATGAAAAAAACCACCATTTTTCTAATGCGTTGTCTGTTGTTCGTAAATTTTGTCTGTTCGGTTAACGTCCATGCGGAAGCTGCCCTCAGGGTCGGCGTGTATCAGAACGAACCGCTGTTATTTAAAGATAAGAGTGGTGAAATAAGAGGCATTTTTCCGGACATCCTCGCGCATATCGCCGAAAAAGAACACTGGAATATTGAGTATGTCAATGGTTCATGGTCTCAGTGTCTGCAGAATTTAGAATCTGCCGACATCGATATATTGGGCGCAATTGCGTATTCCCAGGAACGCAAAAAAGATTACGACTTTACTTATGAAAATGTGCTAACCAATTGGGGCCAAATCTATGTGAACAACCATTCCGGAATAGAATCCATCCTCGATTTAAAAGGCAAAAAAATTGCGGTCCTTCAAAATGACGTGTATTTTCTAAATCTCAGAAACCTGGTGAAGCAGTTTGGCATAAATTGCAGATTTATAGAAGCTTTTGAATATGATGATGTCTTAAAGCTTGTTGAGATCGGAAAATGCGACGCCGGTCTTGTCAATTACCTTTACGGACATCAGTTTGAAAGAGATTATGATATCAATAAAAGCTCAATCATTTTAAGCCCTCAAAAAATACACTTTGCAGTTCCAAAAGGGAAAAACAAATCCATCATAAATGCGATAGACCGCCATCTGAATGCCCTAAAAAATGACAGAGGATCTATTTACCACCAGTCTTTAAGCAAATGGATCGGTGCTGAGTCTAAACGGCCCAGTATCGCCTGGCTGCTGGGGATTAGCGGTGGTGCTTTAGTGTTGCTCCTGATTGTTCTGTTTCTCAATCTGATTTTAAGGGCCAACGTCAGAAAAAGAACCCGGGAGCTCAATATAAAAAATCAGGCACTGCTTGTCGAAATTGAACAGCGCAAAAAAGCCGAATATGCATTGCAGGAAAACGAAAAAGAATATCGAAGCGTTTTTGAGAATACAGGGACTGCAACGATCCTCGTTGAAGAGGATATGACCATCTCCAAAATAAACGCAAAAGCCGTAGCGTTGGCCGGGTGTTCAGAAGGTGATTTTGAAGGCAAGGTGAAAATTAGCGACTTTGTTGCCGAAGCGGATCGCGAGAGAATAATCCAGTATCATGGCGGAAGAAGAAAGCAAGATGGTAAATATCCTTCTGAATACACCTTTAAGCTTGTAGACAAACACGGCAATACCAAAAATGTTTTCATACAGACCAGCATGATTCCGGGTACCAAAAGAAGTATCGCCTCCATGGTTGATATTACCTCAGGGGTTCAGGCTGAAAATGCACTTCGCAGAAGTGAAGAAAAATATCGCAGTATCCTGGAAAATATTGAAGAGGGTTATTTTGAACTGGATCTCGACGGTAATCTGATATTTTTCAATAACTCCCTGTGCAATGTTACCGGGCATTCCCGTGAAGAATTACTGGGTGTCAACTATAAGCAGTATTCCAGTCAGGAATCAGCGGAAAAAATGTTCGGCGTGTTTAAGCAAATCATCCGAACCGGCAGACCGGTGGTACTTGCGGATCTGGATATTAATTTGAAAGACGGCCGGGTCATCACCGTCGACCTGTCCGCAACGCCCATTAAGACCGCCGAGGATCAGATCGTTGGATTTCGCGGGCTGCTGCGGGATGTTTCCGAACGAAAACAATCCGAGCAAGAGCGGCAGAAATTAGAAACAAAGCTTCAACAGGCCAAAAAAATGAAAGCCATCGGAACCCTGGCGGGAGGCGTCGCCCACGATCTGAATAATATCCTGTCCGGGATCGTCAGTTATCCGGATTTGATATTAATGGATCTTCCCAAAGACAGCCCTCTGGTGGAACCCCTGCGGACCATTCAGGAATCCGGCAAGAAAGCAGCCGCCATCGTCCAGGATTTATTAACACTGGCAAGACGAGGGGTTTCCATTTCAAAGGTTGTAAATCTGAATGATATTATAAACGAGTATCTCGAGAGCCCGCAGCTCGCAAAACT
>JBFFCW010000118.1:0-9860 GCA_041559695.1 Desulfobacterales bacterium | reverse complement strand
GTTTGTGCGGGATCGAATTGCCACCTATAAATTTCCGCGCTGGATCGAATTTACCCATAATATTCCAAAGACAACCGGCGGTAAAATCCAGCGCTTTATTTTGCAGGAGCGAATAAGGGCAAGAGGCTGAGCATGCTCAACGTAAACAACATCGAAGTCATTTACGACGATGTCATATTGGTGCTTAAGGGTCTTTCCCTCAATGTTCAGGAAGGCCAGATCGTTGCCTTGTTGGGTGCCAACGGGGCCGGGAAAACCACCACGCTGAAGGCCATATCCGGCCTTTTGAAGACGGAGGAGGGCGAGGTGACCGGTGGCTCGATTGAGTTCCTGGGCGAACGAATTGACGGTCAGGAGCCCGAAGGGATTGTCAAGCGGGGCATCTTTCAGGTGATGGAGGGCCGATGTGTTTTTGAAAACCTGAGCGTGCATGAGAACCTGATTGCCGCAACCCGGACCCGTAAAAGCCGCCAAAAAATAAATGAGCGCTACGATATGGTCTTCCATTATTTTCCGGCCCTCAAACCGCTGCGCAATCGACTGGCCGGCTACCTTTCCGGCGGGGAGCAGCAGATGCTGGTCATTGGCCGGGCGCTGATGGCCAGAACCCGGTTGATGATGCTGGACGAGCCCTCGCTGGGCTTAAGTCCCATCCTGGTAGCTGAAATATTTAATATTTTAAAACGCTTAAACGAAGAACAAAACATCACCATGCTGCTTGTCGAGCAAAATGCCCATCTGGCACTGTCCATTGCGGAACACGGTTATGTAATGGAAAACGGCAAAATTGTTCTTGATGACAGTGTTGACAAACTCAAAGAAAACGAAGATATAAAAATGTTTTATTTAGGGCTAACGGAAATGGGCGCCAAACGCAGCTACCGTGACGCGAAATTTTATAAACGCAGAAAACGCTGGTTGACCTAATTGAAGCGTCATCATTTTAAGACGATCGAATTAACCGTTCATGCAACTCAAAAAAGATATGATAACATTTAGGCTGTGGACTTAATGCGATGAAGAATTCATGTCACATCGGTGACGTTAAAACCATTTTTCTTCAAGTCCTCAGCCGCTGCTGATGCATCTTCTGTCTTGAGCCGCAGAATAATGTACCAGTTGCCCTTTTTCGATCTTTCAATGCCCATCATGCTCAACATCGGAATATGATGTGAATCCAGAAGCGCAACAAGATCCTTCAAATACCCGAATCGTTTCCCGGATGCATCTATGGTGATCCGCTTGCTGTCACTTTCACCAACCCCTAACGCGTTGGCGACAACGCCGGTAATATCCGACTGCGTGATAATGCCTACCAGGTTTTTATCTTCCAGGACAGGAAATGCAGCGACGCCGTGTTGCTGACCCAACCAGATGGCTTCTTCTACCGGAAGATCCGGAGAGACGGTTATCGGTTTTTTGATCATAATTCTTTCAATGGTCATTTTCGATATAAGATAGTTTAACTCGAAAATAGAAAGGCTGGTTGCATCGGATGGAGACGCATCACGCAGCATACCCCTGGTAACAAAACCTGAAAATTTTCCAGCGTGTGTGACAGGCAAGTGTCTGATATTATTTTTTTTCATTACATCCAGGGCATCCATTATCGGCGTTTTCGGCTCCACCGTTATCACTTCTTTTTTCATAAAATCTCTTACTCTCATCTCTCCTCCTTTGTTTCTGAATAACGAATTGAATACATGATTTTTCAAATAAATGGCCGCTATCGCTTATCATTGAGAGATAGTGGTATCCTTTGGTCATTACCAAACAGTTTTACTTTTGAGTAAACGAAAGTTAATGGCTGTCTGTGAAGCTGTCAAGGTTGGGTTTTGGTATGCGGTTTGAAGGGATTGCTACATAAAGAAATATTGAACTTTGATAACGCATGAATCCAGAACGATTCAAGGGATGCATTAATTTTAAAATGCTTTTTTCAACATCTCATTTATGTCCTCAGGGAATGCCATGCACACCCCCTCATTGCCCAAATTTCGCAATGCCGCAACATCCGGTGTGCCCAGAGCCTCGTTAAAGTAAGTGCGTGGAGAAAAAACCAGATGAAAGCGGGTAAAATAATCTCCCACAGCGCCCGGGTAAAAACTCACATTAAAATTGTAAATTCCTACTTTATCATAAGCCGCCATAAGATTGTTTAATCCCTTGGCGAGGTCTGTTAGATCGTCATCTGTCAGTTCCAGGGTACTGCTGATATCATCTATGACGGCGACGACATCTCCGGCAACTCCCAGAGGCGCAAACACCGTCATCCAATTCGATCGCCCAATTCTTCCCAAAAACCGATCCTTTGCGACCTTTTCTGCTTTCACCAGATCATCCCAGTAATTGGTTCCATTTTTTTTCATATACTTTTCGGCAGCCTGCAATTCTGCTCGTAGTTGATTGGGCGCATACGCGGTAGCGAAGACCTGGTAATGCGGGTGAATCACGCTGCTTCCGGAAGCCGGCATATAGTTCCAACTCACCAGATGGTAGACGGACTCCGGATGATTTATGGTGTTTATATGCTGGAAAAATTTTATCGCCAGGCGGAAACCATCGGCCAGACGTTCGCTTTCGAAATCAGTCATTGGGATATAATGCCGGTCGCCCAAGGTGGCCACAGCGCCCAGTATGTCATAGGGGGCGATATTGGGGAACAGAACTTTATCGTTTAAAACAAGACGCCCTTCGGGAACAATGTCTTCGGGAAAACAAGGGGTTACTTTCAAGACCTTGTCCGGACAAAACGGGCATGTTTTTTCGGTTCCGGCGATCAGTTGATTCAAATTTGGTTTTTCCCATTTTAAGGGTCTAAAATGGCAGATGCGCGAAGTCTTTCCGGTAAGCGGGTCTTTGCGGATCTCGCTGGGGATCGTTTTGCGCTGCATGTTGTTGCCGGGGTCGAGAATAACGGTTTCCCTTTCAATCGTTTCAAACTTCATACCGCCTCCTATGATTTTAATTGTGCCATAGACCCACATTACCGGCACAAAATCAATTTCACAAGTCTAATATTACAGGGCTTCGCGTATAAGGTGTCCGGTATCAGAAAACAGATCACAGAGGGCAGAAGAAGGAAGATAGAATCTGATAATGCCCAACGGCTTCAGGCCTGTATTCCTGACACCTGAAACCTCCAAGGACGAAGATCAATAGAACAACTCGGTATACACCAGAGAACCCGGGGACCGCTCGTCGATCAGCCGGGTGACATCCCGAATCATTTCGCTCCGGCCGCAAAGGTAAAAATCATAGGCTCCGGGAGTTAAATGCTGCTCCAGATATTCAGTCACCTTTCCCTGGAAAGCATTCCCAGTCGTTTTTTTTGCATCTGACAGGCACGGGATATATTTTCGGGCGCTTTGCTGAAGTTGGGAAGCGTAATACAGATCGACCGGCGACCGGACGCCGTGCAGAATTGTAAAGCCGGATATACCGGATCGGGCCATCGAACAGAACGGTGCGATGCCGGTGCCGGTTGCCACAAAAACCGCCGGACGGTGCGAGATCTTATACGTAAAGTAACCGTAAGGCCCGCTAACCAATAGGGATGTGCCGATATCGGTAACGCTGAGAAGACGGGATAATTTGCCGCCGGTCACTTTGCGGATACAGAGGGCAAGCTCAGATTCCTTTGGGGCCGAGACAATGGAGTAATCTCTTTCCTGTTTTTCCAAGCTTAGACTGATACGTTGGCCCGGTTTAAAAGTAAACGCAGGCGGCAGGTTTAGAAGGATCTCAAAGGTTTTTTTTGAAAGCCATTTTCGTTTCAGCAGCTTGGCGGCATACGTTTGTGCGCGGGTCTTCAAATTGAAAATTATCTCACTTTTTCCACAGTTTATCCGAAAAGCCGTTCATATGATTACAGTGACGGGCAAGCACAAAAAGATAATCCGATAACCGATTCAAATATATTAGCGATTTGCGATACTGCGCGGCGGCTTTTCCCTCCGGCACGTTATTTAACAAGGGTACCACCTTTCGCTCGGATCTGCGACAAACGGTTCGAGCCACATGGGCCCAGGAAGCCGTTATGTGTCCTGCCGGCAAAATAAAACCTTTCAGCACGGGCAATCCTTTTTGTAGTCGATCAATGGCATCTTCTAAAAAGGTAATCTGTTCATCGGCTATTTCTTCGAGGGATTCTAACAGGGCAGAATCCGGGCGAGTCGCCAGCCATGCGCTTAACTGCAAAAGCGTGGATTGAATCTGCTGCAATTCTTCTATGAGTGCTTCTTCATCCGATAAATTGGCAGCCAATGCACCCAGAACCGAATTGAGCTCATCAATATCTCCGTAAGCATCGACCCTGGTATTATCTTTTGGCACGCGCTCACCACTAAATAAGCTGGTTATGCCTCTATCGCCTGTTCCGGTATAGATTTTCATTTTTTTTAAATTATCGATTTTAATGCTTCGAGCGTATGCGTCGGGTCGGGTCTTATCGTATAATCCGCGTCCGTTTCTGCGTAGCGTATACCGGCGTCCCGGCCAATAATGAATCTGGCTGCCAGGGGCAATGTCCACGAATCGTCTCCATTGTGTTTGGGCACATCAATGCCGAACTGCAGATAGATTTTTCTCAAATCCTCAGGAAGGGCATGAACCAGACCGAATTTTCGCGCCACCGCATTTCCGGGGTCGCTCAAAACTTCAAAGGTCAGTTTTTTTGCCTTGATCAGTGCGCGGCTGTGTTGCAAAAGCTGCGGGGAAATGGCGATCAACTCGGCTCCTGCGAAATTGAATTTTTCTGATGAATTTTGCAGAGCTTCCAGCTCCAGGTTGCAATAGGGTCACCATTTGCCGCGGTAAAATGCGAGCACCATCAAACGATCCGAAAGAATATCCTTTGATCGAACCCGCTCTCCGCGGGTATTTTCGAGTTCAAATTCCGGTGCTGTGTCTCCGACCGTTAGCACCTGGTCTAAAATTCCGGAATTGCGCAGGTCCGATGTCGCCCGGTGCATCACTTCTAACGCCTCAGGAGAAGCCTTTTCTTCAAAACTGGCTTTAAGCTGATTCAGTTGGTCTTGTAACGTCATCATATTGTCTCCTTTGCAGTTTCATCAGTTGCAGGAAAATAAAATATGCAGAAAATGTATGTACGACGATACAGAAGTCAATAGGCCTAAAGGTTCAGGGTTCAAGGGTTCTGGGTTCTGGGATTGCGAGGTTCGATTAGCGTGAGTTAGGCGCTGGCTCTGAAAACACAGGGCTGAGGACTGAGTGCTGCGGTCTGGGGTATATCGAAATAGAAAGGGGCGAAAATGGCCGTGCCAGCTCATGACGGAAAACGACAAGTCATGCTGAAATGGTCGGGCGCCGAGCAGGTTTTTTTGCTCAGTCCTCAGCACTCATTACCTATCTGTTGGCCCTAAACCCTGAACGCCAGGCCTTTGAACCTATGAATTCAGAATCATTTTCATGGTGGGACCGTCGATGTTGCCGCCGCTGAGGATGACACCGACGCGGCCCTGTGATGTCACGCAGCCGCTTAACAGCGCTGCGACACCCAAGGCACCCGAGGGTTCAACCACCAGCTTCATGCGGTAAAATAAAAATTTGACGGCTTCGATAATAGCTTCTTCGGTGACGGTCTTCATATCGTCCACATATTTTAACACCAGCGGGAAAGTGACCTTTTCCCCCAGAGAGGGGGTGCGGGTTCCATCGGCGATCGTCGGCGGATTTTTTACGGAATGAAGCGTTCCGCTCTGGAACGAACGGGTCGCGTCATCGGCCAGTTCCGGTTCGACACCGATCACACGGCATTCAGGCGCCATATTTTTCGCAGCAATGGCCGATCCACTCAGCAGACCGCCGCCGCCGCACGGCACCAGCAGAAGCTCCAGTGACTTGACTTTTTCAAGTAGCTCTAAAGCCGCCGTTGCCTGGCCGGCAACAATATCGATATGATCATAGGGCGGTATGAGTTTATAGGCGTGCCGCTTCGCGAGATCCCGCGAAATTTCTTCCCGGGTGGTTTCAGCGGGATCGTAGTCAATAATGGTGGCGCCGTACGCTTCAGTGGCAGCCCGCTTGGTGACCGGCGCATCGTTCGGCATGACAATGGTTGTCGGTATGCCCAAAAGCCGTCCGACCAGTGCAATGGCCTGGGCATGATTACCCGAAGAATGGGTGATGACACCCCGCTTGCGGTCTTCTTCGGCAAGCTGGGCCATGGCGTTGTAAGCACCTCTGAATTTAAATGCGCCCACCCGTTGATAATTCTCACATTTAAGATAGACCGTTGCGCCTACCCGCCGGTCAAGGGTGCGCGAGGTCATAACCGGGGTGACATGGGCCTGGCCGCTGAGCCGCTTTTTTGCCGCCTGAATGCGGTCAAACATAGGGTCTGCATTTTGGGACATCATTTAGCCGCCGATTTCCACTGAATTTTGGTTTTTGAATGGTAGTATAGCGGTGACAATTTGGAAAATAATAGCAGTTTCGGGTATGTTTTACCAGTCGGAAGGAGGCAATACTTTCCACGGATAGCTATCTTTAGTGACCCGGGCCCAGTAAAGGTTTCCCGAATTGCGCCAGGGGTCCAGCACGATCCCCTGAAAGAAAGGCTGTCCTCTGGCGGTTATCACCACGCAGTTGTGTTCGCGCAGCTCACTGCCGCGATATGCCACCCCCCAGTGGAGCTGAACGCTTTTTAAGTCAAGCGCCTGAAGGCGCTGCATAAGGTCTTCCGTCCAATGATAGCAGAGGCCGCGGTCTTTAACACCGAATACCACCAGCAGGTTGTGGGACACCGCCGGACGAACGAGTTGATATTCTTCAGCCAGCACCGCTGATTCCCGTACGGCTGTTTCAGCCAAAATCCGCGCTTCTGTTTTATCGATCGTCGCACTTAAGCCAATCAGTTCCTGTTCAAGTTGCCGAATCTTATCCCAATAGACTTGAACTGCCGATGGGGTGCCCGATGCTACCGGATTGGATGCGCCGTTGCCGGGATAATAAACGTTTGCTTTGGCACAGCCGAGCAAACCGATGAGCAGGCAAATTGTTGTGACGAATTTTATATTGGATACCATTTATTCTTTGCAGTTCCCTATTATCTTAAGCGGCTATCTTCAGAATAGTTGATCAAACTTTTAGTTTGGCCGGTTTAGACCGTTGCGCCGGTTGAGCCTGTTTAAATCTGAAAAATGTCTGATTTTATTTTCACGGGCGAATGGGCCAACGGGTAACGGGCTCAACCTAAAAAACTCAGATTTCATTTTGAAACCGTCTGTAGGATTTCTTATATTTGAATTCCTAAATCCGCGAGTTGCTTTATTATCAAAGATTCCCACCCCCGGTTGGCCTGCGGATTTGCAGGGCTTGGGTGGGTAATCACACCTATTTTTATTTTTTGGTTATCGATCGCAATTCGTGCGCGTTTTTCAGCGAACTTGCCCACGCCCACCACATAACGCGGTTTAAAGTAATCAATTGTACGGTGCAGTGCCTGATCGCATATTTTTTCCAGCGGCTTTCGTTCCGCGACGCGGATTTGGTCCGGTGTACGGTTTCGCCCGCTCTTTTCAATAAACAGCAGGGGGCAGTAGTTCGCCACGAAAAAGCGCTTAAAAAAACGGTTCGGCGTTTGAAATGATTCTTGTGCCCAGCCCCACAGCCGTCTCCCGCTGACCTCACTTTTAGTGCAGGAAAATCCCATCACCGGCCGTTTGGGGTGTATTTCAGCCGGGGTGCCGACCGGGGCGTTAATCTGCATCCAGTCTCTGACCGCATTGAGTTCACCAAAAGGAATACCGGTTTGGGCCATCCCCCACGGCCCGGGATTCATTCCCAAAAACACAACCTCTTTGGGTGTGGATGCAAAATTTGCGTGATATTGCCTCAAGGACTCCCGTGCGTATTCAAGCGGGTTATAAACATGAGTGACCGGCGGCCCGAATCGTAAGGGGCGCAGCGCATTAACCATATCGTCAACAATCGATTCAAGACAATCCAGATCAGGTTTCATATGAATCACTTCTATATTCTAAATGTCAAAATATTTCCACGTTGCCACCAAAATAAGAGAATACCTTCAAAAACACCACAAAAAAAGTGACTAAAGCGAACTAAAATTCGAAGTGACTAAAGTTAAAGAGTCATTCGCACGGCGCAGGTCCTTGCGCCGCGTCTCGCCCCGGCATTTAATCTGAAATTCATAGAATTCATTAACTTTAGGCACTTTGAATACCTTTTTTCTTAGCGCACCTGCCTTAAGGTATTATTTAGATATCTTTTAGAGAAAAGGTAGGTCGAATTGAATAATTCGTCAAATCGCTCTTATGAATTTCAAAGGATGGCTGGAATTATCGCCCAGCTTAGACGTTGAGCGGGAATGCGATGTTAGATGTTATTTTTTTCGTTTTTCGCGGCAGCCTTTGTCGGTCAAACAATAGGATGGCTGGTTGTCCGATCCGCAAAAAAAAGACCCTTCCATACGCTCCAGAAAACCATCCGTAACCATGTTATCCAGATCTTTTCTTCTTCCCAAATGATTTCCCGGATAATACACCCCCCTTTGCATTTTTACCAAAATCTCTTGCTTCATGCGTCTCCTCTCAGGTTCTCCCTCAAGTGGTTTCAAAGCCTCAGATCAGGTTTCCCGCTTGAACGCGGGATTACACGTCTTGATTTTAATAAATTAATGTGTGCATCAAAGCCCCGCTAAACGGGATTACATATCTGATCCCTGAAAATTAATGTATGCAGCAAGGCGCAGGCCGATCGAGAAAGTCGCTGTTCTCAGCATACATGGGTATGTGAGCATTTATCGGAGGCCTGTGCTGCACCCGAATCTAATAAATCAGATGCGAATCCCGCCTGCGGGGCAACGCTGCCATTGAGCTTGAGATAGGGTTTTGAAGCCACTTCTAAGCAACAATACTGAACACAGCAATCAATCGTTCATTTATCAAGTCAGAGCTCTTTTTTCATGCACACCGCAGTTTCCGGGCAAAGGCTTTTAAATTCAGTTGTATCCTGCAGAACAGCGGGCGCCGCTTTACGGTTCGTTTTTTGATACCCCCGTCCGGCGAAAAAATCTTCGGCTGTCAGGGTCAACAGGTAAAGACTGGCCACTTTTTGCGAACGGGCATATTCTTCTATTTTATTGACCAATTGGGTCGCCAACCCCTGTCGGCGAAAGGCTTTAGCAACTGCCAGTGACCGCAGCAGCCCCACATCATCTTTTTGCTCGAGACCCACCACCCCCGCTAAGCTTGAAGCATTGTCGTCTTTCACGATCAAAAAGTGTTGCAGTTGAGAGGAGCGGATATCCTGATGCGGTAGGTCGCTCACCGCCAGGATTCGTTTGATCTGTTCCTCATCTTCGGCAGAAGCAAAAGAAAATTTCATAAGAATCAACGCTCAATTTAGATCCTAAGTTGAAGGATTGTCGAGGTTGCCGTAGATGCGGCAAGATCGGCAATCCCGAAGGGTTTCAAATATTAAAAATTTTTAAATCGGCAGAATTCATTTGATATAAAATGATCCATTTTTAAAATTTGAAACGATCAGATTAGGTGATATACGTACATGGGATCATTGTGCCAGCTGCTTTCCAGCCGCAAGACTCTGCTGGGAACGAACCCGGGTAACGAAAAATTGCTCGATACAATAACAGTGCCGGGCTTAAGATCGACAGTGAGCTTGGCCGCCAATTTTTTCATCACGTCCGGATAAAGGTAACAAAATACCACATCTGCGCCTGATAGGTCTGCTTCCCAAA
The DNA here is from genome assembly GCA_041559695.1 of Desulfobacterales bacterium. GTDB lineage: Bacteria > Desulfobacterota > Desulfobacteria > Desulfobacterales > JAHEIW01 > JAHEIW01. Next base: position 118 of record JBFFCW010000118.1, on the reverse strand, counting down.
AATTTTCGCGTTTAATTTTAATTTTGTGCGGCCCAAAAGAAAATAATCGGGCTTTCAGGTAGGCCACCGGGTTGATTTCATAGCCGATGGTATGAACCCCATATCGCTTTTGCGCTTC
>JBFFCW010000117.1:0-9872 GCA_041559695.1 Desulfobacterales bacterium | reverse complement strand
CGATTACGAAGACGCCTGGCAATAATATCACTCAAGCGTTTCATGATGGTAAAGCCCAGGGTGTGGTCTTTATCGAACATGGCGATCAGCTCATCAGCCGGAATGGCAATAACCCGGCTGTTTTCCGAACATTCGGCATTGACGGTGCGCTTTGAAGGTCCCACAATTGAAGCCCACCCGAACACCTGCCCCGCAGCTACCGTATCAACAATAATTTCTTTTTCCTCGTCAACCATGGTGGCCTGGATGGCTTCTTCGTATTCGATATCGGTTTTTAAAACCTTGTCCGTAAAAACAAGGACCAAATTGACTTCTCCCTCCAGAAGGCCATAAAAATGAGTCGCCGGCTCGTCAACATGAAAAATGACATCTTCAGCTTTAAATTCTAAAATTTCGCCTTTACCGGCGATTGCTTCCAGCGTATCAGGATCGACATCGGAAAAAAACGAGAACCCGGTTAATAAATTTTTCTCCGGCATGGTAACCTCCTTTTCACCGCTACCTTAAAGCAGCGTTTCGAGACGCATGACCGCGCCCTTCTTTTATTTGTCTTTTTCTTGTTGCGTAACGGCGCGTTTGATCTGTCCCAGACATTGGGTGATCGGGATTTCTTTGGGGCAGACTTCGGTGCACCCCCACATCGTTTTACACCCCCAGGCACCGTCTTCGGTGTCAATTGTTTCCAGACGCTCTGCGGTTATGCTATCGCGTGTATCAAAAATATATCGAAAAGCGCGCAGCAGTGCGGCCGGCCCGAGATAATCCGGCCTGGCGCGATTAATGGGGCAGGCGGCGGTGCAGGAGGCACACAGGATGCATCGAAGCGCCGGTTCAATAAACTCCTGATCTTCAGCCTGCTGGATAAATTCCTTATCCGATTTGTTTTTGCCGGGGATCAGGTAAGGCTGCACCTGCCGATATTTTTCGAAAAAAGGCTCCAGGTCGACGATGAGGTCCTTGACCACATCAAACAACGGCAACGGTTCAATCACAAAATTATTTCCGGTTTTAAAATCACGCACGAGTTTCTGGCAGGCCAGCTCGATCTTACCATTGATCATTAAGGCATCCGAGCCACAGATCCCGTGGGCACAGGAATAACGGTAGGCCAGGGTCGGATCCTGTTCCCATCTGATTTTGTTTAAACAATCCAGAATCTTGTCGGTCGGCTCGGCATCAACCTTATATTCCTGGTATTGCGGCTTTTTATCTGTTTTTGGGTCAAATCGATAGACCGTAAAGTGACATCTCATCTTAATATTTCCTCTCCTTGGGCTCAAATTTGGTAATTGCGACCGGTTTGGTAAATATCTGCGGCCCCCTGTCTGCATCATAAAGGGCCATCGTATGCGCCAGAAATTTTTTATCGTCACGATCCGGAAAATCTTCCCGCGAATGGGCCCCGCGGCTTTCTTCCCGGATCAGGGCACTCCGCGTAATGACTTCAGCCAGATCCAGTAAATGACCCAGCTCAATGGCATCTAAAAGATCACGATTAAAACAGCCTCCTTTATCCTGAATGGATAGATTTTTATAACGGGCTTTGAGCGCCTTAATCTTTTCCAGCGCCGCCGTCAGACTCTCATTTTGACGAAAAACAGACACGTTTTCCATCATGCTTTCCTGAAGCTCGGCTCGAATGGCGCCACTGGTTTCTCGACCGCTGCTTTGCATTAAGGCCTTAATCGTATCCGCGTCCATTTTATCCGGTTTGGCGGGCAGCTTCGGCCGGGCAGCCGATTCAACAAATTTCTTGATCTGCCGACCGGCCCGCCGCCCAAAGACCAGTGTGTCGAGCAGGGCGTTGCAGCCCAGTCGATTTGCCCCGTGGACGGACACACAGGCACACTCACCGGCGGCGTATAATCCGGCATACGGCGTATTTTTATCATCAATGACCACGCGGCCATCGGCATCCGTCGCAATGCCACCCATCATATAATGGCAGGTCGGTTGAACCGGAATCGGCTCTTTTACCGGATCGACGCCGGCATAAGTCCGCGCAAAGCTGGTAATTTCGGCCAGCTTTTTTTCGATGACATCCTGGCCCAGGTGCGTCAGATCCAGGTGAAAATAGTCCTTGCCGTCTATTCCTCTGCCGGCGCGCATTTCATCAAGCATGCAGCGCGAAATCATATCGCGCGGCGCCAGATCTTTGATCACCGGTGCATAGCGTTCCATGAAGCGTTCACCGGCATTGTTCAGCAAAATGCCGCCCTCGCCGCGCGCGGCCTCGCTGATTAGGATTCCCAGCTTATAGATTCCGGTAGGATGAAACTGGACAAATTCCATGTCTTCCAATGGGGCACCGGCCCGATAGGCAATCGCCATGCCATCGCCGGTGCTGGCAAATGCATTGGAAGTCGTCTTGTAAATTTTCCCGGCCCCGCCGGTGGCCAGCATTAGCGCCTTACAATGGAAGGTATGCAATTTTCCGGTGGCCAGTTCGTAAGCAACCACCCCGCAACACTTCCCATTGTGAACAATCAAAGACAACATCTGGAATTCATCATAAAATTCAATCCCCCTTTGTAAGCTCTGTTCCCAAAGGGTGTCTAAAATGACCCTGCCGGTTCGGGTTGCCGCATAGCAGGCCCTTTTGACCGGTGCTTCGCCATAATTGCGCGTATGTCCGCCAAAAGCGCGTTGGGCGATTTTACCTTCAGCTGTACGATTAAATGGCACCCCGAGGTTTTCCAGCTCATAAATGGCCCGGGGCGCATCTTTGGCCAGAATCTCGATGGCGTCCTGATCTCCCAGGTAGTCGCTGCCCTTGACCGTATCAAACATGTGCCACTCCCAGTGGTCTTCTTCCTCATTGCCAAGTGCAGCACCGATTCCGCCCTGGGCGGCCCCGGAGTGGGAACGCGTCGCAAAAACTTTCGTCAGTACGGCGACCTGAGCATCTTTTCCGATCTCCACCGCAGCACGCAATCCCGCCAGGCCCGCCCCCACAATTATCACATCATATTGATGCTTCATGCGTCACCTCATTTCTCAGTCAATTGTGTTTTGTCGCTAAAATTTAGATTTGTTCAAAACCATCGATGGATATCGAAAACAAAACGGGTTAATTCTATTGCCAAAATGCTAGATTTTTATTCCGATGTGTTGGTGGAGCAGATTAATAAATGTTTAGAACTGGTTTCAAAACCTCATCTAATGTCCGAATGTTGTGTTGTAAACCGGCTCAAAATACTCACATACTATCGTGTATGCTCCGTTTTTAAGTCGGCTTACGCCTTGCCTTCGAACATGATCTGAGGCTTTGAAACCAGTTCAAGGTGAATGATTGGATAAGAAAAGAAACCGCATCGTTCCTTTTCGCTTATAGATCACCCTTGCTGAAATTGTAAAGAATTTTTTGAATCAGGCGCAGCCTAGATCCGGGTTTGGATGTGATTCAGTGATGGCAGGGTTGCTTTTGACAACCGATTTCACAAGGCAGACGCCTTGCCGTGCAGGCCGGTATAATATCCTTGACTTTGCAGGATCAATTGTTAATTGTATAAATATAAGACCCTGATATTAAATGCACAAGCGCTTGTCATCTCAGAATTACATCCATCACAGCGGCTCATCATAGCGAATCCAAAAGTTACTTGAACTTATCTAACCAAGATTAATGCACCGGAATTTATGCTGTCAGCTGCGAACTGACCGCCACCTGTCGTGACCTAAATGGAGCGTTTCAAATTATTAAAAGGGGCCATTTTGTCTGATTTTCATGGTGAAGCCATTTCGACATTGATGATTTTAGAATTTGAATTCACGCGTATCTTCTGATCTTGAAAAATGATGGGTTTTGAAGAAGTAGAACATACGGCCGACAAGGCATTACGGATTTTCGGGTCCAACCTGACGGAATTATTTTTGAGTGCCGCCGCAGGGCTGACCCATCTGATGGCAGCGGGCGTCTCTGATATTTCGACTGAAATCGAAAAAACCATTGAAATGGACGCCATCGATGCTGAAAGCCTGCTGGTGGAATGGCTGAGCGAACTGGCTTACTGGGCTGAAAGCGAAATGCTACTTTTTAAAAAATTCAGGATCCAAAAGGCAACCGCCACCCATTTGCAGGCAAAAATATTCGGCGGGAAAACATCCATGTTTGAAAAGCATATCAAGGCGGTGACCTACCACAATCTTAAAATTATAAAGACTTCCAAAGGCTTGGAAGCAACAATAGTCTTTGATGTCTAAAAACGTTGTTGAGCGTTTCAAATTTTAAAAAGGGATAAAATGTTTCAAAGACATGATTTCAAGCAGATTGACCGGCATTTATTTGAAGTCCCGGCCGGATATCGCAAAGACATGCGCGTCCCGGCACGCTTTTATGCGGATGAGGAGCTGTTAAAAGGCATCATCACGGATAACAGCCTGCAGCAACTGATCAATACGGCCACCCTGCCCGGCATCGTAAAATATGCCCTGGCGATGCCGGACATTCATCAGGGATACGGCTTTCCCATTGGCGGCGTGGTGGCGACCGAACTGCCGGATGGAATTATTTCCCCGGGCGGCGTGGGTTATGACATCAACTGCGGCGTGCGGTTACTGGCCACCCACTTAGATCTGGAGGAGCTCAGGCCTTACCTGGATGAATTAGCGACGATTCTGTATACGAATTGCCCAAGCGGTGTCGGCAAAGGCGGCAACATTAAATTGAAGGCCGGCGAGCTGGATCGGGTCATATCGCAGGGTGCAAGGTGGGCTGTCAAAAGAGGATACGGCACTGAAGCGGATTTGGAGCGCACCGAGGAAAACGGATGCCTTGCGGGAGCAGACCCGGCTAAAGTCAGTCAACGCGCAAAAGACCGGGGCAAAGGACAGGTGGGGACCCTGGGGGCGGGAAATCATTTTATTGAAATTGATGTCGTGCAAAAAGTTTTTAACGAAACCGCCGCTCAACGAATCGGTCTGTGCGAGGGACAAATCGCTGTCCAAATTCATTGCGGCTCGCGCGGTCTGGGGCACCAGGTTTGCGGCGATTATGTTAAACAGTTTCAAAAAATGATCCCCCGCTACGGACTTAACCTGCCGGATCGAGAGCTGGTCTGTGCCCCGCTGAGCAGCACAGATGGACAGGATTACCTGGCCGCGATGAAGGCAGCGGCGAACTACGCATTTGCCAACCGCCAGGTGCTGACCTTCCATATTCGAAACAGTTTCGAGCAGGTCCTGGCCGGCAAAGTATCGAATCATCACGTCTTCCAGATCTATGATATTGCCCACAACATGGCCAAAGTCGAAAGGCACCGGATAGCTGGAAAAAAGGTCCAGCTCTGTGTTCACCGTAAAGGGGCGACACGGGCATTCGGGCCCGGTTCACCGGAACTTCCACCGGTTTACCGTGATATCGGACAGCCCGTGCTGGTTCCCGGTTCAATGGGGACGGCATCCTGGGTTTTGGTCGGTACCGAAGGATCGATGGCGCAAACCTTTGGATCGACCTGTCATGGTGCCGGGCGGACAATGAGCCGCAAAAAGGCCAAAAAAACCATCCATGGGGCAACATTGCGTGAGGAACTCGAGGATCGCGGCATCCACGTGCGTGCCGGCAGCATGTCCGGTCTGGCCGAAGAAGCACCCAAAGCCTATAAGGATGTAGACCGGGTTGTCGAGGTCGTGCACAGTGCGGGGATTGCGAAAAGGGTGGCACAACTTAAACCGGTTGCCGTTATCAAGGGTTGAAATCCGTTAAGTTTAAAAGAAAGGAGAATGTGTCATGAGAGTACAAATGAAAAATATTCTTTGTGCCACAGACTTTTCCGATTTTTCCAATCATACCATACCCTATGGTGTCGCGCTGGCCAAAGAATTCGATGCCAAATTGTACATCTGTCATGTTATCGATTTATCCTCAATTGCAATCTATGGCGAATTCCAGCTGAATCCTGTTGATCAGCAAAACCGCATTCGAAATCAGGCCGCCGAGCAATTGGATCAAATCATCGGTGAACAGCCTGTCAGGTGGGAGCCCTTGATTACCGTCGGCCACACAGCCGATGAAGTATCCCGCCTGGTTGAAGAAAAAGGAATTGATCTGGTCATTGCCGCCACCCGAGGCCGCTCGGGCCTTAAGCGTTTGATTCTGGGGTCGGTTACCGAACGCCTGATGCGCGTGCTGCCATGCCCTTTGCTGGTTGTCCACAGCCCGGAGCACGAATTTGTCAATCCGATCAGTCAGGAGATCCGCCTTAAAAAAATCCTGGTGGGATGCGATTTCTCACCTGATTCCGATCTGGCGTTTCAACATGCATTAAGCCTGGCCCAGGAATTTGAGGCGGACCTGCATCTGGCCCATGTTATCGAGCCTTCGGTATCCAGTGAACTGCTTAAGCCGGATAAAGCGCTGAGCGCCGAAATTCAGCGGGGTCTGCATCAACGTTTTACCGAAAAACTCATTACCATGGTTCCCGAAGACGCCCGCAATTGGTGCACTCCGGAAACCCGTATCCTGGAGGGTCAGCCCTATGAAGCGCTGACAAAGTACGCTGAAGCCAATGCAATGGACATGATTGTTTTGGGGGTTCGGGGACACGGGCTGGTTAAAACGCTGTTTTTGGGCTCGACCACAGATCGGGTGGTGCGTCAGTCGGCCTGCCCCGTTCTTTCAGTGAGCACCAGAGCGCAGAATGGGTAAATATGCAATCAACGCAATTTGTTCCATGAGTTTCAATTCGCTCATCCAGATTCGGAGCGCATATTTATTAAATATTCAAACAACGCAATTGACGCCCGGCTGTTCCACTCCCTCGGCCCAATGGCTGCGCCGACAATCTTGCCTTGTTTATCAAGCACAAAGCTGGTCGGAAGCGCATTGACGGCAAATCCGGTGGCGACTTCGCCATTAGAATCCAGCAGCGCGGTAAACGACAGCTTCAGTTTTTCGAAAAACGCTTTTACCAGGGCATCTGATTCCTGCAAATTAATCGCAACCATCACAAAATCCTTGTCTTTGAGCCGGCGATGCAATTTTTCCATAGACGGCATCTCAACCACACAGGCCGCGCACCAGGTCGCCCAAAAATTCAGAAACACAACCTTACCGCGGAAATCAGACAGTCTGACCGTGTTGCCAATAACATCTTTTAGCTGAATTTCAACCGGCCGGGTAATATGCGGGATTTTAAGAATCCCGATATTACCAAATAAGCGGTCCAATTTCTGTTGTTGAGAATCGGCTGCGGCTACAGATCCGTTTTCAAACAGGTGAAACGCGACACCAGCAGCCGCAACCAGGATAATAAACAGCAAAACTGCTTTAAATGATACCTTTTTCATCATCCTCCACCAGCCTGCCGTCGGACACCTTCATGATTCTGCGTGCATAGCGCGCACAATCCGGACTGTGGGTAACCATGATGGTGGTCATGCCCTCACTATTCAGGTTTTGCAGTAATTCCATGATTTCAGCAGTGGTTTTGGTATCCAGGTTGCCAGTGGGCTCATCTGCCAGCAATACCGGGGGTTCGTTGACAATGGCCCGGGCGATTGCCACGCGCTCTTTTTCCCCACCGGAGATCTGATTGGGCAGGCGACCCGCTTTATCAAGCAGCCTCACCTGGGATAATGCATTTTCAACCATTTCACGTTTTTGACGTTTGCTTTTCTTTACGATGGTCAACGGCAACATAACATTTTCGAAGACCGTAAGATAGGGCACCAGGTGAAAACTCTGGAATATAAACCCTAGAAATTCTCTGCGAAAATCTGCTTGTTGCTCCTGGCCCAGACTGTAAATGTCGATATCATCAACCGCAAACCGGCCGGATGTCGGGGCATTCATGGCCCCCATTATGGAAAGCAGGGTGGATTTGCCCGCGCCGGATTCTCCCATGACACCGATAAATTCACCCGATTCAATCTGAAAGCTGATGTCGGAGACAGCCGCAACAATTGATTCACCGCTGCCGTATGTCTTAAAAATATTTTCTGCTGTAATGTAACTCATGTGCAAGAACTCCCTGTATTTGCGTTTTGCAATTTAATCGTCATAAAATTCTATCAATTCTTACGATTACAAGGCCCGTAAGGCTTCAGTGGGATCAAGCCGCGAAGCGATAAAGGCTGGATAGGCACTTGAAACCAGGCCGATTAACAGCGCCAGCATAAAGGCCCCGGCTGCTAACTCAGGCTTAAAGGGCACAATTCCGGAGTGGCCTTCAATAAAAAAGCGCACGGCCGTTTTGGTGACTCCCCATCCCATCAAATATCCAAGAATGCCGGCCAGCCCGGAAACAATGGCAGCTTCCAGGAACACGATTATCATGACATGGCGTTTGCGAAAACCGATGGCACGAAAAATACCGATTTCATCGGTGCGCTCTCTGACGCTGCCCATCATGGTCACCAGAACAACGAGGCTGCCGATCAGCAGGATCACGCCGGAAATCCCATAGGAAAATTTCTTAAAATGACCCAGGGTCTCCATACGGCCTTTGACCACCTGTTGGATGGCCATCACCTTGGCACCCGGAAGCGCATCGGAGATCTGCCTCACCATTTCCTCAATCGGGCAGTCCTGACACAGCGCAGCCACCTCGGCCATTGAAACCCGTCCGCCTTTGTCAAAGAGCGACTGGGCGGTGGCCAACCGGGCAAACACCAGTTGATCGTCCTGAGACCCCGTTGGCTTCAAAATACCCGAAACGCCAAACCGCCGATCTTTGATCTTAAGGTGGCCTCCCACATTCAGATTCAGAATGCGAGCCGCCTCAGCTCCCAAAATGACACCATTATCATCGGGCTCGTTACCCTGCAACTGCCACCAGGGCTTTAAAATAGTGGATGCTTTGAAATCAACACCTGCCAGCAGCACTTTATGCGAATCGACATTGACGACTCCCAAGACCAGAGGCCCCAGGGCTGCGATATTGCGGGCGTTTTTAATAAAACTCACCTGCGCCAGCTCTTCCTGCCGGATTTCTTCCATCTCAAAGGACACACCGCCCAGTGAAAGCCCTCCGTAGGTAAGTGTCAGATTCTCGGTGCGGGGAACAATCAGAATATTGGCACCGAATTTTTCAAGTTTATGATTGATATCGCTTGTCATGGCCTCGACAAAGCTGATGATTCCAACAACTGTGGAGACCCCGATCACCAGTCCGGCCAGAACAAAAGATGCCTTGCCTTTGCGACGGATCAGGTTTTTAAATGAGATATTTTTAAGCGTCATGGTTTTTCCTCGATAAAATTTCATCTGATATTTTAACTTAAATGGGTTTTTGTTCTCAGGCCAAACCGCTACCCTCGCTTAGAGCAGATGGGTGGAACATCACCTTAACCTTCCTTAGCGGCTTTGCGTGAGACACTTCTTTTTCAAATATGCACGTTAGGCCTTCTCAGAAAAGTTGAAATACTGCCGGCCGTCCAGAATATCTTTAACTTCAATGACGACTTTTCCATTTTCGACTCTGCGGTTCAACGGTGCCGGGTTGCAGCCGCCTTTGACTTCATTGACCAGAACGGAAGCGAATTTACGGCCGCAATTGCGACAGACCATATAATCACCTTCCTGAAAATAGCCTTTGCCCGCCGGCCAGCAGACATCACAGGCATCAAAGGCAGCCCGAATGATGCCGTCTGAGCTTTTGAGGACAAAGTATTTGATATTGAATTCGCCGGCCGCGTGTTGAAAATGCCGGGCCTTGCCGTCTTCAAAAAGACTTGCCGGAAGACTGACCTGAGAGGCATTATTTTCAGACGTAAGTGACCCGGTCACAGGTGCGGTCTCCGACCGATTATAGCCGGCATAGTATATTCCGCCACCGATGATCAGCACAGAGCACACGATTGCAACGATAAGCGGCAGGCGCCCTTTCTTCTCAGTACCCAGAACCACATCTTTTTTGGCCTGCCGTTTTTCG
>JBFFCW010000116.1:0-9887 GCA_041559695.1 Desulfobacterales bacterium | reverse complement strand
TGCCTATCGGCTGCCACGACAAGTTATAGAACGCGAGTATCGCCGCATTGAGTCTTTGGGCGTCAAAATCCAGCTCAATACCGCCATCGGACCCGATGGTGCTCATACGCTCGATGACTTGTTTAAAATGGGGAATGATGCCGTATGCTTGGCCATTGGCGCACATAAAAGCCTTTCTTTGAGCATACCCGGGGAGACATTGCGCGGCGTCATCCAGGGGATAGAGCTCTTAAAAACCATCAATTTAAGCCAGAGACTTGGTGCGGCTGCGAACAGGGCTGCTCTAAATCGCTTGCTTCCCTCAGGCACAAAGACCCGGGCAGTTGTATTGGGCGGCGGCAACACGGCGATGGATGTTGCCCGGACACTCAAGCGTGTCGGTGTTGAAGATGTCTGTATCGCCTATCGCCGCACGCGTGCCGAGATGCCGGCCTTAGAAGAGGAGATCGATGATACCGAACAAGAAGCGATCGCGATTGAGTATTTAACAGCGCCAGGCCGTATCATCGGCGATTCTGAAAATAATGTGACCGGTTTGGAATGCATCCGCATGAAGCTGGCAGAGTCGGATGAAAGCGGCCGGCGCCGGCCGGTTCCCATAAGCGGCAGTGAATTTGCGATACCAGCAGAACTGGTGGTGCTGGCCATCGGGCAGGTGCCTGATATCAAAAGCCTGGATCCAGATGACCGGATCACCATGACCCGCGATCAGCGGATTCAGGTAAACCGTGTCACCTTTACGACCAACCGGCCGGGCGTTTTTGCAACCGGTGATGCTGTAACCCGTGACAAAATGTCGGCGATTGAGGCCATCGGAATGGGAAAAAAGGCGGCGGCTGAAATTGATGCATACCTCAGCGGCATAGCGACTCGTGCAGACTCAGCTGACGTCAGTGAGATCGTGGTGGCACGCAGGGAAATGCGCGACACGGAGCTGTTGCCCAAACCACGTATCCCTGTGCCAACGCTATCAATGGACAAACGCCTGAGCAGTTTTGCCGAAGTCGAGTTGGGATATTCTCAAGAACAGGCAATGGCTGAGGCCCAGCGCTGCCTGATGTGTGGTCCCTGCAGTGAATGTCTGGCCTGTGTGAAGGCCTGTGGGCCGGAGGCGATCATACAAAACAGTCAGGCAGCCGTAATGGATCTAGAGGTGGCAGCGATTATCTGCGCTGATGATCAAACCCATGCGCTTAATGATTTATCGGAAAATGGCAAAAGCGTTTACCGCGTTCCGGCAAAAGATGAGCTGATGGGATCGGCTGCCGCTGCCCATGTGATGTCCCACCTGACACCCGTGCAATCCGGCGAGCCTTCCGGTGCCGTTATAACACCGCCTGCAGATGATGTACGTATGGGTGTTTTTATCTGCGAGTGTGACCACTTTATTTCTGAGGTGTTGGACACCCACACACTTCGTGAACGGGCAGCAACCTGGCCCACTGTCGCACTCGCCGAGGTGCTGCCATTTTCCTGTACGGCAGACGCGCAAGCGGCAATTCAAAAAAAAGTGCAGGCGTTCGACCTAAATCGGATTACCCTTGGCGCCTGCGCTTGCTGTTCACTGGACCAGGTTTGCTATAGTTGTACCTATCAGCGCGTTCGATGCAAGGCCCATCTGGGTCTGTTTGAGTTCCGCGAGAATCATACCCAACCCGCAGGCCTTTTAAAGACCGGTTTTCTGCCGCCCTCGGCGGTTGAGTTTGTCAATATAAGGGAGCAATGCGCCTGGGCCCACCGGGAAAACCCTGACGCGGCGACGGCAAAAGCGATTGCGCTGATATCAGCAGCCGTCGCCAAGAATCAGACGCCTGCCGGCAAACTGCTGGAATATCAGCCTCCCGAGCGTTCGGCACTGATTTTAGGCAGCGGCCGCGCCGCCCGGACTTGCCGGGAACTTCTTCGCACCCGGGGTATTGCGGTGCACGATCTGGCCGGACCACCGCCCCGCATCCGCAGGATCAATGGCTGTTATTCCGTCACTGAAAACAACGCGGAATTGACGGCTGCGGGGGTGGTATTGGCGCCGTGTGATTCTGCGGAGGATGACAGATTGCGCAATGCTTTTGGAGCAGCACCTTACCGGCCGCGATCCCGTTTCCATCGTCAGGGATTGGAAACCACCCGGCCGGGTGTTTATTACTGCGATCAGGCCCTTGATAGTGCAACGGTGGGTGCGGCGGCAACGGCGAGGGTGTCCGCCTGGCTGGGCCAATGTTCAAAACCCCCTGAATTCCTCAGCGCAGTCGTGGCGCCTCACCGCTGCCGGGCCTGCCACACCTGTGTTGAAATCTGCGAGTTCGGTGCACCCCGGCTGATGGGTACAGAACCCAACCGATTTTCCTGGATCGATCCGCACGTCTGTCAGGGCTGCGGTGTCTGTGCAGCCCAATGCCCATCGGGCGCAATTACCGCGGGGTATGCAACCGACGCACAATTGGAAAACATGGTAGACGCTATTTGGCATAAGCCCGGCCGGATCGATCAAAACCAAATCGTGCTGGTATTTACATGTAACTGGAATCCTTACAGCGGGATGGAAACGGCGGGCGTCGAACGGCTATCTTACTCTGCGCGCGTTTATCCGATTCGAGTGATGTGCCTGGGGCGGCTTCAACCGGGGATTATTCTTAAAGCCTTTGAACGCGGCGCACGCGGCGTTCTGTTGTTGGGTTGCCCGCAGGATGAATGCCGCTATGAATTCGGGGGCCAACGCGCAGAAGAGACTTTTGCGATTGCCCGAGATCTGGTTCGGACCATGGGCTATTCGGATCAATGGCTTAAAATGGATAGGCTGGCGGCCGGTGACGGCCAAGCCTGGGTGCATAAAATACAAGCCTTTTTAGCGGGGCTGAACGGGAATCAGGGATAAGGATGAGTGATCTGCAGGAAATCATTAATCAGAATCGTGCCTGGTACTGTCTGGAATGCGGCAAATGCAGTGCGGTCTGCCCGATCACCTTATGGGAGAAGCGCACGTATTGCAGCCCGCGCCTGCTGATAGAGAAAGCCCTTAATCGCGGTTCAGATAATGTTTATGAAGACCCCCTGTTTTGGTCGTGCTTGACGTGCAAAAGGTGCAGCCAGCTGTGCCCGTCGGATGTGTTGTTTTCGGAATTTATGCGGGATGCACGCGATCTGGCAAGAAACGACGGTTTGTCGGGAGAATGCACCCATGGTGAAGTCATCCAGACCTGGGGCCAGATGATGACCGCTCCTGACCTTGATCAAAACAGACTCGAATGGCTTGACGGTGATTTGAGAATCTCGCAGGATTCGAAAGTTTTGTATTTTGTCGGCTGCCTGCCATACTATCAGGTCCAGTTTAAAGACCTGGGTATTGAGGGTCTGGCGATTGCCAGGGCAGCCGTGAGGATTTTAAACCATCTTGGAATCGCGCCGCAGGTGTTATCCGATGAACGCTGCTGCGGTCACGATCAGATCTGGCAGGGCGATAGGGTGACATTTGACGCTCTGGCGCGGCTTAATCTTGAACGGATCAAAGCCACCCAGGCCAAACAAATTATTACCACCTGCCCCGAATGCGCCCGGACCCTGGGGCTGGACTACCCCAAGCAAGTTGGCGAGCATGGGATGGAAGTATTACACCTCAGCCAGTTTATCAGCCGGCATCCGGCTGCCGCCGCCCTGGATTGGAATTCGCAAAAAATGAAATCAAGGGCCACCTATCAAGATGCCTGCCGATTGAGCCGACATCTGGGGGTTTACGAGGAGCCCCGTGCATTGCTGCAGGCTTCCGGGTTGGAACTCGTTGAGATGGAAAGAACTCGTCGAAGCAGTTTGTGCTGCGGTACCAGCTGTTGGACCGCATGCGGGCAGGTCAGTAAAAACATCCAGGTAGAACGGTTAAAGGAAGCCAGGGCCACCGGTGCCGAACTGCTGATTACAACCTGCATAAAATGTCAGATTCATTTTAAATGCGCCCAGCAGGATCATGCCCTGGAGAAGGATATCGATATTCCGATTCGCGATCTGACGACGGTACTGGCTGATCGATTGTAGCGGCTATCAAAGCGCTTTGTTTACCCGTACCTGTGTGTCATAACAAAAATGCGCCCTACGGCGATGGGACGAGCACTGTGGCAAACCCATCAACACCGACCGGAATTCTGGATCCGGATTTTTTACAAAGCGTTGTCCGGCAGGCAAGTTATCAATGCCGCGCTGACGGCAGCTGCTTTTACCTGTGGGAATCGGATAAAGAGCGAATATCGCTGGTGGCCACCCATAACCTGCAGCATGTCCCCTGGGATGAAGGATTGCCGGGTCGTGTTATGAGCTCTCGGGAAACCGTGACTGAGATCTGCCCCAATGGTTCGGTGTCTTTGGCGGCGCCATTGATCTGGCAGGATTTCGTTCGAGGCGTACTCGTCGTGTCTGATGGAAACGGAAAGCGGGTCTTTCGGAAGCGGGACGCAGCGCTGCTCCAGTCTCTGGCGGACATGACCGCCTCGATGGCTCAGCAAAACGAGCGGCTCGCACGGATGACCACTCAGTTTCGTGCCCTGCACGCCATCGACGTGGCCCTCACTTCCAGTTTGGAATTAGAGCGCGTATTGGATATGATTCTGGAAAAAGCGGCAGAACTGGTTGGCGCCGAACACGGTTCTTTGCGGCAATTGGATACCGAGTCCGGCAAGCTGGTTCTCAGGGCCCATTATGGAGATGGGTGGACACCCGAAAAACTTGCCTATACCCCCCGCATCGGGCAGGGGATCGCCCGGTGGGTGGCCGAGAACCGTCGACCTTACCTGAGCCCCGATGTCCGTGATGATCCGCTGAACGTTGTTCTCTTTGAAGACATGCGTTCAAGCATTTCGATTCCATTGCAATATGGCCGGGAGGATCCCGGCGAACCGGACTCGCTTTTGGGCGTTTTGCTTTTGGAAAGTTCACGGGTGGCCGCCTTTGACCAACAGGATGTCGAGCTTCTGGAAGCGCTGGCGCAAGAAGCCGTCATCGCCATCCAAAATGCCAGCCAGCATCGAAAGCTTCTGTCCGAGCAGGAAAAGCGGTTGGCCGCCGAGAAGTGGGCGATCATGGGGCAAGCCGCCACGGCCCTGGCGCATCGGATCAATAATTTGATGGGGATTGTGCCGGTCAGTGCCAGGGAAGCCCTGCGCTCCCTGACCAAATTAGAGATGGCCGATTCAGAGCGACTATGGATTGAAGCCAATTTGGAACGCATTGAGCGTAACGCGCAGTTTGTTCTTAAACTCAGCGAAGCGTTGTTTAGACCGTTCAAGGACTCCGGTCCCGCAGCGCGACAGGACGTCAACCACTTACTGGATGAAGCCCTGGAAGCCGCTGATCTGCCGGATGAAATCGAGGTCAGCCAAACCTTTGAAAAAAAATTGCCGCTGGTGGATTGCAGCCTGCTTTTGGTGGATATTTTCCTCGAATTAATTACGAATGCGCGCAAGGCCATGGAAGATCGGGAGCAGCGGCGACTGCACCTGAGTACACATTCAGACCAAGATGATGCCGGCTTTTGGGTGATCGTTGAGATCGAGGATACGGGCAGAGGTATTACCGCCGAGCAGATGAGGCATTTGTGGAATATGTTTAAACAAAGTGAAGATGGGCTGGGATTTGGGCTGTGGTGGCTGCGTACATTCATTGAACGCCAGGGAGGCTCGATTAAATGCCACAGCGAACCGGACAAAGGCTCGGTCTTTGTGGTGCGGTTACCCGCCGCTACTGGCAAGCAATCATCAATGTGATCCTTAGCGGTGATTTGGCAGTGGAGCGAACCTAACAAAAATAAAACCCGGGAGAAAAAAATGCGAGGTAAAGTCCTGATTGTAGATGACTATTCCGATTGGCGTAACATGCTAAGCGGTTTGATCGAACGGGAGGGACATCTGGTCGAATCGGTGAGTAACAGAGAGGCCGCCCTGGCTTACATCGATGAAAACAAAGATCTGGATCTGGTCATACTGGATATCCGCCTGGTTGAGACCGAAGAAAACAATGAAGATGGTATGTGTTTACTGGCTGAAATCCGTAAACGACTTTCATTTACACGGGTTATCATGGTTACCGGATATGGAACCATGGAGACTCAACGCAAGGCCTTTAAAGAATTTCAGGCCTTTGATTTTTTCCGCAAAGCCCAGTTTGATTCGGATGATTTCCGACGATCATTCCAAGACGCAGTCGAACAAACGATCCGTGATCGTAAAACCTGGAAAGATAAAGAATTTATTCGTGATCAAAAATACGAAATGTGGCAGCGAGACAAAACCGATCCGGTTCGATGATCACCTTCAATTCGTGATTTGCGTCCATCGAAGATGACAATTTTTGTTTCGGCGTGCGCCTGTCAGCCAGGCGATGCCTGATTCTATCCAAGGAGGTTAACGTTGGCAAAAGAAGATTTGCGTATTGGCGTTTTTGTGTGCGATTGCGGTTCAAATATTGCGGGTTTTCTAAACACCGAGGAAGTGCGCAAGTTTGCTGAGGACCTGCCGGATGTTGTTTTATCGGTTCGCAATAAATATACCTGTGCCGATCCGGGACAGCAAGAGATTCAGCGAGCGATTTTCGAGCATCGGCTCAACCGGGTCGTGGTCGCATCGTGTTCACCATCGTCATATGAGCCTATTTTCCGACAATGTATTCAGGAGGCAGGGCTTAATCAATATCTGTTGGAGATGGCCAACATTCGCGAACACTGCTCCTGGGTTACCTCGGACCCCGAGGAAGCGACCGTAAAGGCCAAAGACATTGTTAAAGTGGCGGTAGCGCGAGCCAGATGGCTTTACCCGCAGGACGAAGAGCAAATTTCGGTCGTGGATGCGGCCCTGGTCGTCGGCGGTGGCGTGGCCGGCATGCAAGCAGCATTGGATCTGGCCGATGCAGGACACCAGGTCTATCTGGTCGAAAAAACGCCATCGGTTGGCGGAATTATGGCGCAGCTTGACAAGGTTTACCCGGACATCGAGTGCAGTATCTGAATTCTGGGCCCCAAGATGATGGATGTCGGTCGACATCCCAAAATCCAACTGCTGACCCATTCAGAATTAGAAGATATAACCGGATATGTGGGTAACTTCAAAGCCCGCATTCGCAAAAAAGCCCGCTACGTTGAGGAACAGGCCTGCGTTTCTTGCGGTGACTGCGCGGCCGTTTGCCCGGTCATTGTTGCCGACGAATTCCAAATGGGTTTGAGCAGTCGCCGGGCGATCTATATTCCTTTCCCACAGGCTGTCCCTTCCGCTTATCTGATCTCGGCACAAGACTGTTTGGGCGCCAACCCGATCGCTTGCGGAAAGTGTCTCGAGGTTTGCGATAAAAAATGTATTGATTTTGATCAGGAGGATGAATTGCTCGAAGTTGAGGTCGGCGCGATAATTGTGGCCACCGGCATGGACGTGTATGACCCCACGGCGCTGGATGAATACGGCTACACGCGTTTTGTCAACGTGGTTACCAGCATCGAATTTGAACGGCTGATTTCAACCGGCGGACCTTTGATGGGGCACCTGGGTCGACCCAGTGACCAGGCGCGGCCCCGTCGCATTGGATTTATTCAATGTGTTGGATCGCGGACCCAGGATCCCAAACGGGGCAACCCCTATTGCTCCAATATTTGTTGTATGAATACCATCAAGGACGCACAATACCTTATGGATAACTATCCCGATACGGAAGTCACCGTTTTTTACATAGACCTGCGGGCTTACGGTAAGGGGTTTGAAGAACTTTTGATGCGGACGCGAGGCAATGGGGTGCGCTATGTCCGAGGCTTACCGGGTGATGTTCGAGAAGATCCCAAAACAGGTAACCTGATGGTAACCGTTGAAAATACCATCGAAAAGCGCCTCGAGAAACACGAATTTGATATGCTGGTTCTGGCCGTGGGTGCGACGCCGGCAATCGAAACAGAAAGCATTCGGCAAATGGTGAGCATCTCCAAATCACCGAACGGTTTTTTAAAGGAGGCCCATGCAAAACTGCGTCCGGTAGAGACGCCCACTAAAGGCGTGTTCATTGCCGGCGCAGCTGAAAGCCCCAAGGACGTTCGTGAGAGTGTTACCCAGGCCAGCGCTGCAAGCTCGCACGCTTCGATCCTGTTGAGTAAAGATCGATTTGCAGTAGAAGCGATTACGGCCGGTGTGTATGAGGCGGCCTGTACAAAATGCGGACAATGTGCGCGTGTCTGCCCATTTGGTGCGATCACCTGGCAAAAGAAGCAACTCCCTCAGATCATCAGTGCGGCCTGCGCCGGTTGCGGGACTTGCGCTGCCGAGTGCAAATTTGGTGCAATTGAAATGCGGCACTCTTCAGACCAGGCAATTTATGCTCAGATTGATGCCATGCTGGAAGAAGATCCTCAGAAAAAAATCGTCACCTTTGCCTGTAATTGGTGCTCATATGCCGGGGCAGATACGGCTGGCGTGAGCCGTTTGGAATATCCACCCAATGCGCGTATTATCCGCACGATGTGCTCGGGGCGGGTGAATCCGGAATTTGTGTGGTATTCGTTTCAAAAAGGTGCACCGGTTGTCCTGGTGTCCGGCTGCCATTACGTCGACTGCCATTACATAAACGCGAACCGCAGTACGGTGCGGCGGTTGGACGGTTTATGGGACGGCCTCGAAAAATACGGCGTTCACGCTGACCGGCTATTGCTGGAGTGGTGTTCCGCTGCCGAGGGTGCGCGCTGGCAATCCATTATGGACGCTGCAGAGAAAAAACGTAACAGGGTGACCCCGGAAGAATTAGAACTCACGCGAGACGTTCTGGCAAAAGCACGTGTGCCGCGTCCTCGCAACCCAAAGCCTGCCGACATAGAAAAGAAGGTCGAATTTGCGTGCATGCGCTGCGGACATCTTTGGGACCATATTTTCAGGGTGAACCGTGAACGGACCTGCCCTGAATGCCGATCTAACAGCGTGCACTGGTTGCGGCAATAAGACCTCTATTGAGCGATAACAGCTCACTCAGGCGTTAATGGTTACGGGTTAATCGTTGTTAGAATTCGATGGCAACCCCATTTTATGTTCCTGCCATGGGGAAAGATAATATTCAAAGCCGCAAGAAAGCGATTTAGGGTCTTGTTTTTCTTGACAATCATACCTAAAATCAATAATCAGCCCTTTTACCTGTTCCCCGTAAGCAAATTCAAACTGGGGAGCGCTGTGTTTCGCTGTTTTTAACCGAACAATGGCGAGATGGATTTTCTATGATTCGAATCAACAGGTAATTTATTCAAAGCCAAGGGATTTTAGATGGCCAAGCCAAAATTAAGAAAGCATCATATAAACCGGGGTTGGTGCAAGGGATGTGGCATATGCGTTGAGCTTTGCCCGAAAAAGGTCCTGGAATTGGACGATCAGGACAAGGTCACGGCGGTGCGACCACAAGACTGTATCTGTTGCAGGCTTTGTGAGCTGCGCTGCCCGGATTTTGCAATAGAGATCGAAACGATCGAAACTAACGAATAGGCGTATGATATGAGCGAAACCATAAAGTTTGTCCAAGGCAACGAGGCCTGCGCCGAAGCGGCCTTGTATGCCGGGCTTGATTTTTACGCCGGCTACCCGATAACACCGTCTTCTGAAATTACCGAAACCTTAGCCTATCGCCTGCCGCAAATCGGCGGAAAATTCATTCAGATGGAAGATGAAATCGCGTCGCTGTGTGCCGTCATCGGTGCTTCGCTGACCGGCTGCAAAGTGATGACAGCCACCAGCGGACCCGGCTTTTCCCTGATGCAGGAGGCGCTGGGGTATGCCATTATGACCGAAATCCCCTGTGTCATTGTCAACGTTCAGCGCGGTGGGCCGTCCACCGGATTGCCGACCCACGGCAGCCAGGGGGATGTTAACCAGGCCCGCTGGGGGACGCATGGCGATCAT
>JBFFCW010000115.1:0-9896 GCA_041559695.1 Desulfobacterales bacterium | reverse complement strand
CCGCATGCGGGACCTTTAACCTGGAGGATACCACTAAAAAAGGGATCACCCTCAAAGTTAGAAATGTGGACCGCGAAATTCTAACCGATGCGTTGTCGAAGATTGAGGGATTAACGATCATCGACATCCGTAAGATGTAGTCTCTCTGTATTTCCTTTTCAATTAAAGCGGTCCTTTCAAACTTGAAGATGTCTCCAACAAATCAGTGCTTTTGAATTTATGAAAAATTTTTGATATCCGGGGATATCTGTAAAATGGCCAGACTTTTGATCAATCTATCACCACCTGGCGTTAACCTGTTATAATGGCAAGATAGTTGCGTATATAAAGTGACTTAAATGCCGTCATATGCCTGCCGGTTATGAGGTTTCCAATGACTTCAGAAACTTCTCTCAGAAGATATGAACTTGACTGGCTTCGCGTTTTGGCCATTTTGATCGTATTTGTTTATCACAGCAGCCGATTTTTTAATCTGGGTGATTGGCATGTTAAGAACATCAACACTTTTGTCTGGGTAGAGATATGGAACGTTTTTGCCACCCGCTGGATGATGCCTCTTTTTTTCATCATCTCCGGTGCGAGTTTGTTCCATGCCATCGCAAAATCCGGCGGCTGGTCCAGATTCTATGTTGATAAGTTTATGAGGTTGATGATTCCGGTCCTGGTCGCATCGGTCACGCACAGCGCCTTGCAAGTATACCTGGAGCGATTAACACATGGTCAATTCTCAGGATCATTCTTTTCATTCTTGCCCGCGTATTTCAACGGTGTTTATTTGGGAATGGGCATGCCGGGGAATTACGCATGGCACGGAATGCACCTCTGGTATCTGTTATTTTTATTTGTCTACAGCCTGATCTGCTACCGCCTGTTTATCTGGTTAAAGGGAAGCGGGCGGGAGATTTTGAATCGGATCATGTCATGGTTTACCATTCCGGGATTGATGTATGTGGGGTTCTCTATCCCGTTACTGATTATGGAGGTGCTTATTCCACGAGCAGTTCTGGAAGTGGGCAACGGTGGTTGGGGTTTTCTACATTATATCTGGTTTTTGATTGCAGGATTCATGATTGTTTCCAGCGACCGGCTCCAGCAGCATATTTTGAATCAGCGCTGGATTTCTCTTTTGCTGGGCGTGGTTTTATCGACCGCATACCTATACCAGTTGTTTGGCCAGTCGCGTGTGGTTTTCCCGGTCTGGATCAGCGATTGGACATATACGCTTCTCTCCTTTTTGTGTGCCTGGAGCTGGTTATTTTCCATCCTGGGATTTGGCATGAAGTTCCTGGCTTTTGATCGCCCAGTGCTGCGATATGCCAATGAAGGTGTGCTGCCTTTTTTTATTCTGCACCAGACCGTCTTGCTGGCTGTCGGTTATTTCGTAATGACCTGGGAGATTCATGATGCCTTAAAGTGGTTGATCGTTTTTATCAGTTCCTTCATTATCATTATGACCCTATACATGCTCTTGGTTCGGAGACTTGAGCTGTTCCGTTTTTTATTCGGGATGAAGACGACCCATCCTTTTTTCGACATCTTTCGAAAAAGGAAAGCGCTGATTATCCTGCATTTCCTGTTTGTCGGATTGATCGTTTTTGCGGTTATCAATCAAATCACAGGACCCGGCGAAAACCGCTCTGCCATGCCGCTAATGTACGATCCTGAACAGGATATCTTATTGAATGCCGAATCCATCACAGATAAATCCTTAAGCGGTGTTCGTGTGGTAAACGATGAAGCGGCTTCGAGGGGGCAGGCCATCGAATTTTTCTCAGGAGCGAATCAGTGGGCTGAATCGCAGCCCAAGGTTTATGTAGAGATGCGGTTTTCGGCGCCGGCGGGTCGGTACATCGTCTGGTTAAGAGGCAAAACCGATATCAACAGCGGTTATACGGATTCGGTTTGGGCACAAGTGGACGATCAAATCGGGACTCGAACCAGGAGTGTCCGGCTGGGGAATTGGTTGGATGTTCATCCGGCCGGTGTCTATGGCTGGGCAAGTGATACGGATGATCCCATTGCCATTGTTTTGAAGCATACCGGGGATCACACGATCCGCATCCAACCACGTCAAACACCTCACCGGATTGATCAGATCTGGTTGAGTCGATCTCAACATCGAATCCCCAACACGGTCAGGCCCATAAGATGATAACTGGTTTTTGCATTTCCAGCAGTTTTATGTTCATAAAATATCCAAGACGGAAGATAGCTGCGATGTATCGGCAATGATAGTCGGTCATAAAAAATGCATATCTCTGCAACTCGATAAAATTACAGATTCTGCGGTCTACAACGTTTCCGGGTTTCGCACTTGCGCAGCTTTGATATTGCATTTTCAAGTACGTATCGTAAACTGATAACAGCGTAATAATCGTTAGCATACAAATATGCCGGAGGTAAATCAGATGTCAAAAGCAAGAGATGCCAAAAAAAGCGATAAGAAAAAGCCCCAGAGAACTGCTAAAGAGAAGAAAAAGGCAAAGCGAGAAAAAAAGAATAAATAATCTGTGACAGGAAATACAACTGCGGGCGCTCCAGGGTATTGTGGAAATCCTTATGAGGCGGCTGCGCAGTATGACGCTCAATTGGATTTTATACCGCCCGGTCCCTCAAAGCCAGCAAGTCAACTCAGCCAATAACGAGTTTCCCCTCCACCTTTATGTATTTCCGTCCAACCGCTGCGACCATGGAGCCGATTATTCCTCCGGCTAAAGCAGAGGCGATATAGCATACGATGATGAATGTTTTGGCCATTTCAAGATGGTTTGAACCGATCAGCGAGGTGAGGGCCGGCAAGAGAGCAGTGCCGATTCCAACTGCGGCGCCATTAAGGGTGCCGTCAAAGATTTTTGCCGAACCCGAACTGTGATGTTTTACAAGCCACATGTCGACGCTGTAGCGATTCAGATAGGCGCCAATCGGGCATCCAACTACCAGGCACAATGCCAGACGGACCAGATACACTTCGCGGAAAGGAACAAAGAGCAGCATACTCACAAACCAGCAGAGAGCGGGAAGGGCGCAGTGGAATACGCCGACCAACCCTGCGCGCCTAATGTATAAATCACATAGCTTTTTCATAACCACTCATTTGCAGGAGGTTAACCCGCGGAAAAATCATATTTCCGATAACCGTTTTTTAGTGAAAAAATCCCATTCGGTCCTGCCACCGGCATGGGAACCGTTGTTCCGCTTTTCCCCGTATTTTATATTCCGTTAAAATGTCACAGTCTCATTTATTTCCAAAATTTTTATTTCAGTATCTGGATTTGTCTGTTTTACAAGTTCTGCAAACGGTTGTGGGTCAACCATGGTTGAAACCGGCGGAAAGAAATTGTCCTGGTGAGTGGGAATAACCACTTTGGGCTGAAGTGCTGTAACGTATTTGTGGGCGATTTGAATAATACGAGAATGTCCTTGTAACGGCACCAAAAGAATATCAGTTGGCTGACCCCCGAGCCGCGCCAGTTCTTCAGGTGTTGAACCTGCACTTCCAAAGTGATGGATCGCTTTTTTCTCAACAATAAATCGCCAACTCAGCACCTGGCCCTCCGGATAATCGCGTGTCAATGGAAGATACTTTGGCAGGCGCAAATTGATACGTGCCAGGGTTTTGAGTATTAACCAACGGTCGAATTTTACATGCTGGCTGAAAAATGCTTGAGCTTGTATTCCGTCGAAGTCAAAGTTCTCTCCATCAAAATTGACTTCATGGACCTGTCCGCTTTCCATTCCATTTCGGATTAACGTCTCACCAATGCCTTTGCCGCAATATACCCTTGCCCCGATATTTGAAGAGATTGCCGGAACATCATAAATATGATCAAAATGACCATGGGATATAAAGATCATTTCTCCATCTTGAATATCAGATGGTTTGAAGGGCTGCCTTGGCAGTGCTTTCTCATTGCGGGTGAAATATGGATCAATCAGAATAGTATGTTTGTCGGTTTTAATCCTAAAACCAGCCGTGCCAAACCATGTGAGTTCCACGCGGTCACCTTTACGCATCTGTTAATAAAAACCCCGCCTCTCAATCTGAGAAATAGGGTGTTTCACTTGCAAAGTCAATAATTCTGGGTCAAATGTGAAAATAGAGCGGACGTCTCCGTTTTTCCATTCCGAATCGATAATTTTCCGCTTCACCGGCTTCAGATAACGCTTTGTACCTTGGACCAGCGCATTTATTTCTAAATGTTTACTTCCAAAAAGATCTAACGTATAATAAATATTCAGAATTCAGCTATTCCCGATATCGGATTAAAAACTCATGATTTTATAACAAAAGCAGCTTTTAACCGCTTTCGAAAGTTTGATAAGATTATACCTCCCTAAAAATGCGCCATCCTGAAACGAGTGCGAGGTTTCAGTTACTTTAGAGTAGCGATAATTCTTTTATGCGCTACAGGGATGCGTCAGGGGCTTGAAATCAAATACTGCAATGTCTGAGCAAACATCAAAAATTTATTCAATGCACGGGCGATCAGAGAGCGATACGATAATAGCGAAGAAAATGGCCCAAAGATTGAAGGTTCCCTTTGTCGATCCGCTTCGGGCAGCCATCGAGCCGTCTGCGCTTAGCTTACTTGCACCGGAAATGGCTGTACGGCGCCAGGTCTTGCCCATCCGCGTGGTTGATAATTATCTGTTGGTAGCAATGATGGCACCGGAAGAGCCGGTCGCAATTAAAAGCCTGGAATTGCTCACCGGGTTCAAGGTTCGCCCGGCAGTTGCCCCGAAAAATTCGCTCTCAATCGCGCTGAAAAGGTATTATGGAAAAAGATACGGTGCAGAGCTTGGCGTCAAAAACCGCCAGCCGGAGACCACTCAAAAGACTGCCGCCCAGACCACCCCAAAGACTGCCGCCCAGACCACGCCAAAGACTGTCGCCCAGACCACCACAGGGGACAGAAGCGGGCCATGCACGATCTCTGTGATCTCAAACAAGGGGGGCGTCGGTAAAACCCATCTTTCCATCAACATGGCCTACTGCCTGGCTAAAAAAGGCGCCAAGGTGCTGCTCATCGATGCTGATCTGGGCAATGCGGATGTCTCAAACAAGTTGGGAATCTTTCCAAAATGCCACCTGATGAATTTCCTGCAAAATAAAAAAAAGATGGATGAGCTTCTTTTCCGCACAGAGTATGGCTTTGATATTATCGCCAGTTCGTATGGAGAATTTAAACTGGCAAACCTGTACTATGCCCAGAAGGTAAAATTTATCAACCATTTTAGAAAAATCAGCCAACGATACGAATTCGCTATCTTCGACCTGGGAGCCGGCATATCCCGCATGGTGATGGATTTTGCTTTGGCCGCTGATCACACGATTGTCGTGACCACGCCCCAGGACTTCATCAGCGGCTATGCATGCACAAAAGCCGGATTTTCCCGGTTTAAAGAGATCGAAGCCAGACTGGAAGAAAAGCTCTCCAATTATGAACCTCGGTGGATCTTTTCGCCGATTCTGGTGATCAATCAGGTAAGTAATCTTCGCCAGGGGTTCAAACTTTATAATACCTTCACAAAAGCAGCTAATGAAAAGATCAATTCTCGTGAAGGCAAATTTCGCATCAAAGCTGAATATCTGGGGGCCATCCCCTATGAAAGAGTCGCACTGCGTGCGGCCGAGGCGAAAAAAAAGCCCTTGCTTCTCGCCGCTCCACGCGTAAAGGCCGCCCAGAGCATACAGCATATGTCCACACGATTTTTTTATCCGAAGGCGACCTATGATCCAAAGGTCAAGTTCAAGCAACCGCTAGCACGTTTTGCAGCCATTCTCTCTCAAAAAAATTAGCATTTTATGAATGGCCGGAAAGGGAAGACAAGGCATATGAAAAACACAGACAAGGATATTCAAATGCTAGGACCGCAGGCGGTCCTGGAAGGAAACCTTGTATTCGAAGGTTCATTGTTTATGAACGGCCATGCTAAAGGCGCCATTGAAAGCCGCAACGGTGCGATCGTTGTCGGCGAAGATGCAGTGATTCATGCCGACGTTTTTGTCCGAAGCGCCACGATTAACGGTGAAATAAAAGGAACGATTCGCGCGACAGAGCGCATTGAACTTCACCCCCCGGCGCGCGTGTATGGCGACCTCAATGCGCCCGTCGTAGTAATTGATGCCGGGGTCATTTTTGAAGGCAATTGCACGATCAAGCCTAAAGAAGATGCATCTCCTCAAACAGACCAGATGCTTTCAGCAAGCGCAGAGAAAACAGCAAAACCGATGAAATCATCCCGGAAGTCACCGGTTCAATTCGGCTCCGCCAAAAATAACGAACCTGGAACAAGCGCGCAGGAATAAAAAAAAGTAAAAGAGGGGGCGGTCATGAATTTATGCGTTTCTACTGAACAATAGAAAAGAAATGCATATTATCCGGAGCGTCCCTTTTGCTTTCCCGTGCGACATAATATAGTTATGTATATATTTATGGACGTCCCCAATCCTCCCCACCCCATGTTCACCTTAACGTTCTGATATTGACACTAAAAATTTTAGTAACTACTTTTTTTGTCATAGATACGAATTCTAAGATCAACAGGAGAGAGATATGCTAAGGTTAAAATTTGGCGTTAGAGAATCGCAGGCCCAATTTTTGAGCCGATTTAAAGAATATGGCAACATTTTCAGAACAATTTTCGTATTTTTAGGCCTAATCGGGTTTCTCGGGTGTTCAGGGGCAAATTACGGCAGCTTGAAGCACAGCCGGGATGTCACACAGGCCTTTGAAACATACCACGTCTATCCGAAGCACCGATATTATCATTTACATTCAGAAAACAGCCCTTACGCGGTTATCGCTCTGCAGAACAGCTATACGATTTCAGACAAACAATGGACGGAATTTGATCCGCAGACCGATAAATTGGAAAAGGCAGTGGAGCTTGTCAAGAGATTTCCGGTAAACAATTCGAATGCCTATGGATCATACCTTATGGATTCCTCAGGAAATCTGATCGGCTACTGGTATTCCAGTTTACGGCTAAGAACTCTCAAAGTTGATAATGAAGCTAAAAAAGTATCTATCTATACCGATACTCCCTGGCTAAGAGATGGCGACGGGGGCTTTGGAACGGGTATCGGTGTCGGTATTGGTTCTGGGGGCAGCGGTATTGGGATACGGTTCGGCCATTAATCATCGGGGAAATTTTGCCTCAGATGAACTGCATATATTAAATTAAATCTTTCAGATATCTCCATTCAAAGGTTTTTAAGTCCATAAAAATGTTGTGATCTATTCGCATGCGGCAACTCGATAAAATTACAGATGACCCTTCTGATCATGGGGGCCAACACAGTTCAGACCATTCTAATCTAATCGAACTTTATTTCCTCTACCAATTCTCCTGTCTTGCAAGCTAAGCTCTTCTTTGAATTTAATTATAGAATTCCAGGGTTTTAAAATAATCGAAACATCATAAGCTGTTATAAAAAGTGGCACCTTTTTATATAACACTGTGAATTCCTCTATATAACTAACTGAGGGGTCGGGGAGTTTTTTATTCAAAGCGTGTCATTCCCGCGCAGGCGGGAATCCAGAAATGTTCTGCTGAAAAAGCTGGATGCCCGCCTGCACGGGAATGACCGGGAAAACTCCCCGACTGCTCAACTAACTAAAATTAAATAAAATATGATAGTTTTCCTATTGACATGGAGCCAGCATTTTATTTTGATATGGTTTTTTAAGAAATAAATACCTGAATTTTGTCCAGCGTTGCTGGATTCCCCGTCTGATCTTATACGGTTTGTGGGTCGCCCCGCTTCGCGGGATGAGGCGTCTAATTTTATGATGCCAAGGGGCTTCTCATGAAAATTAATGAAAAGTTAGCATAATATTTCGTAAGAATGAATAGCATGCCTTTGAAGCCCAGATTGGAAGTCATATCCGTTGATGATTTTGAAGAAATTCACCGGGCAACCATGAAGTTGTTAACAGAGACCGGTATTGTGTTTCGCCATGAAGCGGTGCTCTCTCTGTTTAAAGATCACGGCGCCATCGTAGAAGGCAATTTGGTGAGACTGCCCGAAAAATTAGTTGAAGACAGCATAAAGCTGGCTCCCCAAAAATTTAGATGGCAGGCCAGAAACAATGAGCGCTCGGTAGTTATGGGGGAAAGCCCCCTGGTTCAACCGGCAGCTGGGCCCGTATATGTTCATGATCTGGATGGCGGCCGCAGGCCGGGCACTCTTCAGGATTATACAAACTTTCAGAAAATCTATCAGGCACAGGACGTTTTTGACCTGGTCGGGATGATCCCTTGCGAACCGTGCGACGTCAGCCAGGACCGCAAGCACCTTTACCTGATGTTGGAGGTTTTGAAGCATACCGATAAACCCGCAAACGGTTTTATGACAACCGGCGACCAGGCGCGGGCGCAACTGGATATGATGGAAATTGCCATGGGGGGTAAAAACGCGCTGGATCAACATCACTGCATCGCCGTCAGCATCGGGGCCACCAGTCCGTTGACCTATACCTGGGATCCATTGGAGACATTGCTGCAGTATGTGCGCCGCAATCAGATGGTGCATCTGCTGTGCGCGCCGCTGGCGGGCGTCTCTGCGCCGATCGGTTTGATGGATACGGTGGTTTTGCAAAACGCGGAACTTCTGGCCGGCATTGTGCTTGTGCAAATTATCCAGCCCGGAGCGCCGGTGGTCTACGGTCCCAGTGCCACTGCGGCAGATTTGCAAAGCGGCGATTTCTTTTGCGGCACACCCGAAGGCATGCTCATCAATATAGCCAACATTCAACTTGCAACCCGGTTTTACAACATACCGGCGCGGGCCATGACCGGCATCACGGACGCCAAGATCGTTGACTACCAGGCCGGTTTTGAAACCATGCAAAACCTGATGATGGGCATGCTGGCCGGCGCACACCTGCTCAACGAAGCGGTTGGTATTATCGATAACATTCTGACGGTATCCTACGAGAAGACCGTCATCGATGGTGAGCTGATTAGCCGCGTCAAGCGCATCATTCAGGGCATCGATGGTCCGGACTGCGATATGAATATCGATGTGATTAAAGAGGTCGGCCACGGCGGCAACTATCTAATACACGACGTCACGTTCGAACGCTGCCGCGATCGATGGCGCGCGTCACATTCGTATTGCGGGAGCTACAGTGACTGGGAAAAGCAGGGAGCCCGGGACATCGTGCAACGGGCCAATAAAACCTGGAAAGAAATTCTGGCGGCAGCCCCTGAAACTCTTATTGATCCGGCTCTTGAGGAAGAGCTTAAGGCCTATGTTGATTCTGAATTAAAATGACAGAAGAAAAGGGCTGAGACGATAGTATTTTCTAAATTATTGGGGCCAAAACAGTGCCGACCATCTTAATCTAATCAAACTCTATTTCCTCCATAGATCCCTCGCCCTTGAAAGACATGCTCACCTTTGATATCAGATTACGATATCTGTAATTTTTGCAAAATACAGATATTCTCAATGTACTGTAGTTCATTGATATTTAGGGTTTCCGGCACGAGATGCCAAACAAATATAATTGAAGTTGACAGCAATTCATATGATATGGTAGCGATGAAAGAGAAAACATCTGGAAGCAATATTCCTGGTTCAATTTAAGCCATTTGAAATGCAGCTTGGCTCTTATATTGGGCAAAGGAGATTGACATGAATATTGAAAAAGAGTTGCGCGCCGCCAATGACCAATTTTATGCGGCGCTGAATGCCATGTTTACCGGCGATCTCGCCCCTATGAATGCCATCTGGTCGCATGGCGAAGATGTCAGCAACCAGGGCCCATTCGGCGACCGGATGGATGGCTGGGCTGCGGTAAAGGCGCAATTCAAAAAAGAAGCCGACATGATGCTCGGCGGCCGCGTGACCTGCCAAGCCCTGATTGTTCGCGCCGGCAAGGACT
>JBFFCW010000114.1:0-9909 GCA_041559695.1 Desulfobacterales bacterium | reverse complement strand
TCTTAAAAAGCTGGACACATGAGGGAATTTGGCATACCTTTTATGGTGAATTTGATAGTTAAGGGATTTAGGAATTGGGGAATTAACGTACTCAATTTCCGTTGAAAGGTTCGCGATGAAAATCACATGCTGGGGATCCAGAGGCTCGATTCCGGTTTCGGGCAAAGCGTATCTGAAATACGGCGGCGATACCACCAGTTTGGAAATCCGGACCAAAAACGATGATATCATTGCGGTGGATGCCGGTACCGGAATCCGCAGGTTTGGCAACAAGCTCGCTGAAGAAAATGTAAACACCGTAAATTTTATTTTTACCCACGCCCACTGGGATCATTTAATGGGATTTCCCTTCTTCAAACCCCTCTATTCAAAACGCTCCAGATTTTATTTGCACGGCTGCCCGTTTCACAGCCAATTTGTAGAGTCAATTTTATCAACCGTCATGGCACCACCCAATTTCCCGGTAAAGTATAACGATGTTAAGGCTCAGATGACATATGAAAAAGCCTGTCCGCAGAAGTTTGACATCGGTTCGGTGGCTGTCACACCGATACCCATCAGTCATCCCAACGGCGGCAGCGGCTATAAATTTAATGAAGACGGCAAGACTTTTGTTTTTCTGACTGACAATGAACTCGGTTATTCTCACCCCGGCGGCAGGAAGTTTAGAGATTATGTGGAATTTGCAGCAGGTGCCGATCTTTTAATCCATGACAGTGAGTATACACCCGAAGAATATCAGACCTTTATCGAATGGGGCCATTCAGCTTATAGCGATGTGCTCCAATTGGCCCGGGAAGCCGGTGTTAAAAAATTAGGACTGTTTCATATCAACCAGGAACGAACCGATGACCAGATGGATGATATGGTTGACGCCTGCCGGCAATATATTGCCGAACAGGGTCTGCAATTTGAGTGCTTCGGGGTGGCAGGTGATATGAGGTTCAAATTATAGCCCAACCCTGTCGGGTTGTGCTAAAACCCGAAATGCGAAATCCCAAATCCGAAACAAATTCGAATATCTAATTGCAAAAATTCAAAACGATTAAAGCATCGTAGCGCCTGCTTTTCATTGGTAGTTTTTTTAAAAGTTTAGAACATTTGAAAATTCGTATTTTGATATTGTTTCGAATTTCGCAGTTCGTTTTTCGAATTTAAATTTTTGAATGTGTTTGAGAAGTTCTGAAAAATCATAATTGAATCGATAAAGAATGAGCGTATGAGGAAACACAATGGACGAATTGATTAAAAAGGCGGCCGAAGATCTGTCCGGCGCAAAAATGGTGACGGCTTTAACCGGTGCCGGCATCTCTGTTGAAAGCGGAATTCCGCCTTTCAGAGGAAAGGGCGGGCTTTGGGAAAAATACGACCCTATGGAAGTGGCCCACATCGATGCGTTTTTACAAAATCCCACAAAAGCCTGGAACCTTTTCTTTAAGGACATGAAAGAAGTATTGGACAGGGCCACACCGAGCGACAGTCACAAGGGATTGGCAAAGCTCGAGGAATTCGGAATTTTAAAAACGATCATTACTCAGAACGTGGACGGCCTCCATCAAATGGCCGGAAATACCGATGTCATTGAGTTTCACGGTAACATGGCCTGGCAACGCTGTATGGAGTGCGACGCGCATTTCAAAACCAGTCGTGTTGAAATCACCGAAATTCCGCCCCGCTGCCATTGCGGTGGAATCTTACGACCAAATGCCATTTTATTCGGAGAGATGATCCCACAGGAAGCCCTCTGGCGCTCCCGGCAGGTCGCAACAGATTGCGATGTCATGCTGGTCATCGGTACATCCGCCGTGGTGCAGCCGGCCGCCCTGATGCCTGTTGTGGCTAAAGAATCCGGGGCGAAAATCATCGAAATCAATCCGGAAAGCACACTGTTAACCGGTGAGATCAGCGATTATCTGATCAAAGGACCCGCCGGAGATGTCATGAACGGCATTATGGCGCAAATCGAGAAGATGGGCTGATTGGAAAACGAGGTGTCAGGTTTCGGGTGCCAGGAAAAAGATGACAGAAGTGAGATAAGCAGAATCTTCGTCCGGGTTCTCACATCTGTCCCCTGACACCTTAAGATATGATACACCGCGACACAATCCTGCATGATGCGCGATCGAAGCAAACATGACTAAAAATTCCACTCCCTGGATTCAAACCGTTTCATTAGAGCCCCCCAGTATAAAAGACAATACGGCCGATACTGACCGGCTGCTGCACGCCTTAAGCCTTCGCTTAAATACCGTTGCGGTTCATATTGATCTGGACCTTATCCGCCAGCTGCCGGAACGTTTACGGCAATACGGGTATCGAATCCGTTCTATCCTCTGGAAGGGCCGCCAGCGGTGGCATTTGCTGGAGGTGACCGCCGCAGAAGATTCCCGCAGGGCGGCCGGACTGGCAATTGACCTGGGCACCACCCGGGTGGTGTTGCGTCTTTTAAATCTTGCCACCGGCGCCACGCTGGCTGAATCGGCCTTTGACAATCCTCAGGAAAAAATCGGTCCCGACATCCTGGCCCGGATTCACTTTGCCGAAAAAGAAAGCGGCCTCAGAGAGCTGAACGAACGGATCGTCTCCGGCCTGAACAGCGCCATTGCGCACTTGTGTAGGTCGCAGCAGCTTGAGCCGGAACACATCTATGCTCTGACGGTTGCCGGCAATACCACCATGACCCATCTTTTTATGGGCCTCGATCCCCGCTGGATCATCCGGGAACCTTATATCCCGGCGGTCAACGCGCCCGGTGCCGTGAAAGCAGAAACGCTGGGCCTACGGGTGCACCCGCGGGCGCGGGTGTTGATTTTTCCCAATATCGGAAGCTACTTCGGGGGAGACTTGATTGCGGGGATCTTATATTCCGGAATTCACCATAACGCCCAGACCGGCATCCTGGTCGATGTGGGGACCAATGCCGAAGTGGTGCTCGGCAATAAAAATTGGTTGATTGCCTGCGCCGGGGCCGCCGGCCCGGCACTGGAAGGCGGCGTCACCCGCATGGGCATGACCGCAGGGCCGGGCGTGATCGATCAGATCTCGCTCGAGACGGATACGCTCGAGTTTAATATTCACACCATTGATGATTTGCCGCCAAAAGGAATTTGCGGTTCCGGCGTCATCGACCTGGCGGCCCGACTGTTTCAGAGCGGCATGATCGATGTCCGGGGCAAACTGGTGCCGGCGGTTTGCGGCCCCAGAATTAAAAAAATAGACGGCCAGTTGCATCTGGTCGTTGTTCCGGCAGAAGGCTCGGATACCGGCTCCGATCTGACCATCAGCCAGGCAGATCTGGATAGCCTTATCCGATCCAAAGCCGCCATGTACACGATCCTGGAAACCATCACCGCATCAGTTGGAATTGCGCCGCAGGATCTGGAATCTTTTTACGTGGCCGGCACCTTCGGCTCTTTCATCAACCCGGCATCGGCGATTAGCATCGGAATGCTGCCGGACCTGCCGCTGGATCGGTACAAACCGCTGGGAAACAGCTCGCTGGCCGGCGCTGCCCTGGCCCTTCAATCCGACAAATATCATGATGAAATCGACAAAATCCGCGACCGCATCACCTATCTGGAGCTCAATGTCAATCAGGATTTCATGAACCGCTTCAGTGCTGCCAAATTTTTACCGCACACGAATAAAAAACTGTTCCCGTCGGTTAAAACAGTTCAAAACATGAAATAATATTGGAGTATTGGAGTGATGGAGTACCGCAGTACTGGAAATGACAAGGCAGCGCTTCCGAATACTTCTAATTTCAACTTTCCCATACTGCATCGCTCCGTTACGCCAACACTCCAAAGGAGACAAAGATCATGCCCAAACCCATTTATCTGGATTACAACGCCACCACCCCCCATGACCCGGAGGTCATTGCGGCCATGCGGCCTTTCCTTGAAGAAGAATTCGGCAATCCGTCGAGCTCCCATTATTACGGCCGCAAACCCCGGCAGGCGGTCATCAGAGCCCGTCAACAGGTTGCATCGCTGCTGAAATGCAACCCGGAGGAAATCATATTTACCAGCGGGGGGACCGAATCCAATAATTTTGCAATTAAGGGGTGCAGCGGGGTCTTGTGCTCAAAAGGCAATCACATCATCACCACGCAAATCGAACATCCTGCAGTACTTGAAGTCTGCAACTTTTTAGAAACCACCGGATTTGAAATCACCTACTTGGCAGTGGACGAATTCGGCCGGGTGAGTGCAGCGGACGTGGCAGCGGCCATCAAAAAAGAAACCATTTTGATTTCCGTCATGCACGCCAACAACGAGGTCGGTACGATTGAGCCCATTGCAGAAATCACACAGCTGGCCCAAAAGCATGACATTGCTTTCCATACGGACGCGGCCCAGTCCGTGGGCAAAATCCCGGTAGATGTTCACCAGCTGGGGGTGGACCTGCTTTCGATTGCCGGACACAAGGTATACGCCCCCAAAGGTGTCGGCGCCCTTTACATCCGGCAGGGACTGGCACCGACAAAACTGATGCACGGCGCCGGTCAGGAAATGGCCGTGCGCGCTGGAACCGAAAATGTGCTTGAAATCGTCGGCCTGGGAGCGGCCTGTGAAATTGCCAAACGCGATCTGGAAAAAAATTTGAAGCATATGCAGGTCATGCGCAACAGGCTGTATGAGGGAATCAAAAAAGGATGTGATCAGATAAAACTCAACGGGCATCCGCAACAACGCCTGCCCAACACGCTGAGCATTTCATTTCTGGGATTGGAGGCCAATCGCATCCTGGATGCGATTGGAAGCGAGGTGGCCGCTTCCGCAGGGGCTGCCTGTCATTCCGACACAGTTCAAATTTCCGACGTACTCACAGCCATGAATGTCCCCCTGGATTGGGCCAAAGGCACCTTAAGGTTAACCACCGGAAGAATGACCACCGCAGCCGATATCGACAAAGCGGTGCAGGTTATCTGTGCAGCCGTAAAGAAATTTAAGCGATAAGGACTGATTTAGGTTGTCCGTTTTAGCCCGTTGCCCGTTGGCCGGTGAGGAAAATAGAATTAGACCTTTTTCCGATTCCAGCGGGCTCAGCTGGCTCAACCGGCCGATCTAAACGTGTGATCTACTTTTTCTTTGCGGATAATAAGAATAGATGAACAAACCTTGGATCAATTTGTTCTGTAGTCACTTGACCGTATTCGTTTTCAAGTTCGTTAAAAAGATCCTCAAAAGTTTGTCCCAACCGTTCGGTAATTTCATAGTCTTTTAGACCCGTCTCTACCGACAGCCAGTTTAAAAACGCGGTTTTCATTTCCACAGGAATCTTTCGCGCCGGCTCGGCGTCAGGATCTAGACCGCCCGGCAGCAGTCTTTCAAAGAAGGGCCGAAACTGCTTGAGTGTCAATGCCTTTAGTTTTTCACTCTTCAATCTGCGAGAATGACGGGCCCACAGCGTCAGCAAAAGATTTTTAAACGTCAGAAAGCTGTAACGGGAGGGAGAATCCAGTTTGATATTCATCAAGGAAAGTAAATCATCTACTGCAACGACCTGGTTAAAAACCGCTTCAGTCTGGCGGATATCCTCAAGGGTGGCAAACTCGCGGTATAAGACGCCGCTCTTGTAATTATCATAGAACAGCGGCTTTTTAACCAGAAGCCCGCCGACGATGCCCATCCATTGTTCCCCCCAGAACGTCAGCTTCAGGTCGGCCCGGGCAAACCAGCATTCCGAAAGCCATTTTTCCGCCCGCCATTTCAGTTCCAGCGCCCCGCCAAACCCGGCTCTGAATATGTCCTGAAGCGCATAGCGCGCAATCAATGCCGCCGTGCGGGCCGGATCTACTTTTTTATCTTTTATCATTCGCTCCAGGCCGATGCTGAGATACCCGCTGGCCTTTTTGACAATTTCCTGGAGTTGTGCGCGTTCGCCAATGGTCCTGTGATCAGCGACGACAATCTGGTTGCACAAATTAGCGAACTCGGTCTGAACCAGCTGCAAAACATTTGCCGCTTCAATTTTCTGCAAAGCACGGGTAAAGTGATTGTCTTGCTTTAATTCTCGCAACGGGGCAATGGGTACCGGCAGCGTTGAAATCTGATCCGATGCGCGCGGAATGAATTTTTTGCCTTTCTTTTCCAGCTCCCCGGGCTTCAGGGGCTGATAGATGCCGACGGCCTCATCAAAGGGCAAAAAGCCTTTTTCCGCCAGCCGCAGGGACCGCCAGCGATAACAGTCCTCTTCGGTTTCAGCCGGGATGATGTGAGCCGCCTCCAGCAAGACACTCTGAAATGTATGATGATCGCGGGCGGCCAGGCCTTGAGTGAGCCGCTCAAGCAAAGCCCGCCGCCGGGCATCGGCCAGTTTTTCGGATTCGGTTTCTGCCGCAAGATCGATAAATCTGAAATAGTAGGTGTCGTCCAGGGTAAAGAATTCATCGCCAAAATCAGACGGGTCCTGATCATGTTCCCGTATTCTGACTTCCAGGTTTCGAAACAGATACAGCTCGACGAATTCAAGCTGTTCTTTCAGAAACCACCCGATAAAGCGCCGGGGATCGGCCTCCAGCAGCAGGCTGAGCCAGCGCGTGACCATTTTCAGATCAAGGCGGTCCTTTTGCCAGGTCTCCAAATCAACCATGTGCTCCCACTGTTTATTGGTTGCCAGTGAAAGCAGCGGCAGGGAATCTTCAGGCCCGATTTCATTGACCAGCAAATAAAAATCCTGTTCCGGAAACGAATGCACCAGCGCCGCCGGCTGGGGATCATCCAGAATTCGAGCAAGGGCCTTTTCGGCGGGCAGCTCCAGGATTTTTCTTCTTTTTTCCTGAAGCTGCAGCACCCGTTGCAGTATCTTTGTGTTTTCCGTTTTTTTAGGCATGGTTTCCGTCAAAAAAAGTATGGGTGGGAATGACAGATCTGCTTGTAACGTAATTATAATAATATTTTGTTTCCGGAGTATTGGAGTAATGGCGTGTTGAAGTGTAGCAACAAATGACTCATTTGACCTATCACTCGCTAGCGCTTAGCCACCATTTCAGTACTCCATTACTCCGGTGCTCCATTACTCCAATGCTTGGCCCTCTGAGCTTCATCTGACACCTGAGAATACCAGGGCGCAATTTTCAAAAGCAGCACCATACCGGGAATCGCGATCAGGGTGCAAAAAATAAAAAAACTTTGCCAGCCCATATTTTTGGCCATAAAACCGGTCGCCGAGGATGCCAGTTGTCTGGAGAGGCCCATGATACCGGTCAGCAGGGCATATTGGGTTGCGGTAAACTTTTTATTGGTAATGCTGGCCATAAAGGCCACAAAGGCAGCGGTGCCCATTCCGCTGCTGAGGTTCTCAAAAGCAATCACGCCCGACAGCATGGCAATGTTATACCCGATCCGGGCCAAAATGGCAAAACCGGCTGTTGATAATGCCTGCAGGATCCCAAAGATCCAGAGGCCACGGTTGATTCCCAGTTTAAGCAGTAATACGCCACCCAGAAATGCACCTACCAATGTTGCCGCGGTGCCGAAAAATTTTACAACCGTGCCGATCTCTGTCTTGGAAAATCCAGTTTCCAGATAAAACGGCATGGTGATCCCGCTGGCCATGGTGTCGCCGATTTTATACAACAGAATAAATACCAAAATCCAGATGGCGCTGTTGCGGCTGAAATAATCAACAAACGGCTCAACCAACGCTGCCTTGATTGTCCTGGGTGTGCCGACGACGACCTGCGGCTCAGGCGTCAGTACCGTCGTTAAAATTCCGGGCAGCATGCACAGCGACATCAAGAAATAAACTTTTGGAAAGGACAGGTGATCCGCCAGGATCAAGCCGCCGCCGGAGGCCAGCAGCATGCCCAACCGGTATCCATAAACATACATCGAAGAACCCAAGCCCAGCTCTTCATCGGGCAGATCTTCGCGCCGATAGGCATCGATGACGATATCCTGGGTGGCACTGAAAAAGGCCACCAGAACCGCGGCGCCAATCATCAGCCCGGTGTTTTTGACCGGATCCGAATAACCCAATCCCAAGATTGCGACCACCAACGCAATTTGGGCAATTAAAAGCCATCCCCTGCGGCGCCCGAGAAACGGTGGAACAAAACGGTCTAAAAGCGGTGCCCACAAAAATTTCCAGGTATAAGGAATCTGGACCAGGGAAATCATTCCGATCCAGGTTAAGTCAACGCCTGTTTCCGTCATCCAGGCTTGCAATACACCCCAGGTCAGCAAAAGCGGCAGCCCGGCGGAAAATCCCATTATAAAGGCCACCAGCATGCGACGGCTAAAAATGACATTAAGGGTGGATGGTTGGATCGGCAGGTTCAAGTCGGGCATTCCCATTCACCACAAAGAACCCGAAGATCCACAAAGACAAATGTTCAATATTTTTAATTTTTGACTTCGTATTCTTCGTGCACTTCGCGGTAAATTATAAATGAGGTCAGGTTTTTGATGATTTATCATCTTCAAGCTGCTGCGGGGTTACGATCGGCCCGTATTTTTCCTTGAGTGCTGTAAGTTCAGCGCGTTGCCTCTTGAGAATATCAAATAAGCGTGCGGGAATATGTTGTTCTTTGCCGTAAGCCTCTGCCTGTAAATCAATCCGCGCCACGATATTGTCAATGTACAGAGAAAACTGCTTGGTATACAGATCTTCCGGATATTCTTTGTCGATACGATCTTTAAACAGTCGCTTTAAATCCTCATACTTTGGCAAATATCCGATGGGTGTTTCAAGGGCATCCACTTCCTGATGGGCGCGTCGCTCCAGCCAGGCCATCCAGGCCTTGACATCCTTTTTTTCACCCAGTAATTTTTTGGAACTGCCCCCTCTGGCCTCATCTGACAGGAAGTAATTGAGACCCGATAAAATCGGTCGCTTATCGTCGGCAATTTTGTCACTGTTGAAGAAAACAAACTGCGCATCCATATATTCGCCCAATGATCCTGGGGTAAACGGCGCATTGGCCCACGGCTGCCGGCGAACACCGGTGGCCCCGACTTCGGTGGCAGTGGCAGCGGATACAATGCAGGCGCCGATGACAACGCCTTCATCGGGATTCTTCGACACCCAGACCGGCGGCATCGTGTCACTATCACGGCCGCTGTAAGTAACGATGCGGGTCTCAACCCCTTCAGATGCCTCATTCTTATCCGAATAGTTTTCCAGCGCACTGTTGGACAGGGTGCAGCGTGAGTTGGGGTGCGACATGGGAATGGCCTTGCCGTTTTCGTCTACCATACCCTGTTCCCAGGGCCCCTGGAAATTGGTGCCTTTGACCGGCAGCGGCTCTTCCCCGTTGCCCGTCCACTGGGGAACGCCATTTTCATCAATTAGTACATTGGACCAGATGACCTCGGTGCCCTCATGGCGCAATAATTTCATCAAATACGGATCACCTTCCCAGTTAACATCTTCGACGATACCAAAAATGCCGCATTCCGGATTGATTGAACGCACGGTGCCATCGTCTGCAATCCACAGCTGCGCCAGGTCATCACCGACAAAATGATCGCCGGCCATCGCGGAG
Organism: Desulfobacterales bacterium; assembly: GCA_041559695.1. GTDB lineage: Bacteria > Desulfobacterota > Desulfobacteria > Desulfobacterales > JAHEIW01 > JAHEIW01. Next base: position 416 of record JBFFCW010000114.1, on the reverse strand, counting down.
GTGGTTTTGCCGCAACCGCTGGGGGCCGCACCGACCATCCAGGTGATGCGCCCGCCGGGCCCCTCGATGCCGGTGATAAACATGTGCTCGGCAATTTGCTCGCCTTTTTTTTCATAAACGGATCGATCCACCGAAAAGCGGTGGTTGCCTTTTTTCATCAACAGGGTGTTGCCGGCATAGGTACAGTTGAAACTGTAGGTTGTCCGATGGCTGCGATCCATATAAACCCGGGCATTGGGCAGGTCTTCGGGCCGGTTCAGGCCTTCGCTGTGGATGTTGGCGTAGAAATGCCCGAGCTTTTCGACTTCCTGATCAAAATCGGCATATACATTGCGATAGAGAATGGCGGCGCTGTGCATGACATAGGTCGAGCTGGATATTTCAAGCGCCGGGTTGGATGCCGGCGCGCCCACCGG
>JBFFCW010000113.1:0-9953 GCA_041559695.1 Desulfobacterales bacterium | reverse complement strand
TTACCGGGCGCAGGCCTCACATTGACCCGACTGCGTTCGGCATCCAGCGATTTCTTTGACGTCTCCATTTTTCACCCGCACTCACCCCAAAAGAAGAGCGCTAACATGAAATACGGAGCCATGAACTTCCCGATCAAACCGGTTGCCGACGAGCTGGCAGATATCGCCGCCCTGGGCTTCGATTATCTGGAACTATCGATGGATCCACCCCAGGCGCATTATTCGACCATCCGACAACAGATGAATTCGATTTTAAGCGCCCTGGCGTCACAATCCATGAACATTATCTGCCATCTTCCAACCTTTGTTTCCACCGCCGACCTGACCGACAGCATCCGCGAAGCATCGCTGCTGGAAATGTTTAATTCACTGGAAGTTGCGGCTGAGCTCGGATCGCAAAAAGTCGTTTTGCACCCCGGCCATATCGGTGGGCTGGGGATCTATGTCGAGGAGACCGCGCTGGCCCATGCGAATAATAGTCTGGCGGCAATCATCGATCGCGCGCAAACGCTGGGGCTTTGCGTCTGTCTTGAGAACATGTTTCCCAAATGCCGGGCTTTTGTTGAGCCAGCTGATTTTGTTGAAATTTTACAGCGGTTTCCGGATCTCAAGCTGACACTGGACACCGGCCACGCCAACATCGCTGACCCGGGCGGGCGGCGCATTCTGGAATTTATCAAAAAATTCGGCCACCGCATCGGTCATCTGCACGTCAGTGATAATTTTGGCGAGCGCGATGATCATATCCCGCTGGGTGCCGGCGAAATCGATTTTGCAAAAATTATAAAGGCCCTAAAAAAATGCGGATACGACGACACCGTGACCCTGGAAATATTTTCAGAAAACCGCCGGGAGTTGAAAAAGAGCCGGGATCGGTTTGATGCAATTTTTAGCGAGGTTTGAAAGCCAATTATTCTTCCGCGGCTGTAAAATGAAACGCCCCAAAACTTGAATAACAGGGGTTGAGCCCGTTGACCCGTTGGCCGGTTGAGCCTGTTAGAAAAAAAATCCTTCCTGCTTTAAACCAGATAATGCGAAACGCGCAAACGGGCTCAACGGGATAACCGGCGAACCTTATGCAAAAGGATAACCGGACATGGCACTTTTAATCATTGCACCGGACATTAGCGTAACCTCATGGGTCAAACATCTCAGCCGGCTGGACCCGGGCATCGATATCCGCGTCTGGCCCGATACCGGCAGCGGGGATGAGATTGAATTTGCACTGTGCTGGCATCATCCACCCGGCGAGTTTAATAAATACAAGAATTTAAAGTGTATCGCTTCACTGGGGGCCGGGGTTGAACACATCCTGGTAGACCCGAACCTGCCTGCAGGGGTGCCGATCACACGCGTAGTGGAACATTGCATGGCGCAATCGATGAGTGAATATGTGGTTTTAAGTGTCCTCAACTACTGCCGTCAGTTTGATGCTTACCGGACCGATCAGACGCAAAAGCAGTGGCACCCTCGAAAACCGCTTTTGGCGGAAGATCTGGGTATCGGCATTATGGGATTGGGTCAGCTCGGTGCCGATGCCGCCAAAAAATTAAGCAACCTGGGCTTTACCGTCGCCGGCTGGAGTCGGCGGCCGAAAGACATCGCAGGGGTGCACTGTTTTGCCGGGGAAGCGGAGCTGGCAGAATTTTTAACCCACAGCCAGATTTTAATCTGTTTGCTACCGCTAACAGCAGCAACCAAAGGCATCTTAAATCGCAAAATATTTACCCGGCTGCCGTCCGGCGCCTATGTTATCAACGTCGCGCGCGGGCAGCACCTGAACGAAAATGACCTCATCGCGGCATTGGATTCCGGCCAGCTGGCCGGCGCCTGTCTGGATGTATTCGAAGTCGAACCCCTTCCGCAAGACCATCCCTTCTGGAGTCATCCCCAAATAAAGGTGACGCCGCACATTTCCAGCCTCACCTTTCCCAAAGCCGTTGCGCCGCAAATTATTGAAAATTATCAGCGTACCAAAACCGGCAGCCCCTTGCTGCATGTCGTTGACGTAGAGCGCGGTTATTAGAACCCATCTCAAAAATGTCTTTTGACCCAACCCGCCATCTCTTTGTTGGTGCCTTGTACTAAAGACCGATGATCTCAAGTCGGGATTTCAGGTGCTCAAAATCAGCCCGGGGAATCTGCTCCCAAGCGGTGGAAGGCCTGAATTGAAGTGATGATTTGGCGTCCGGGGCAAAGAACTTTCCGGACTGAAGTTCGGGCTTGTTGAGCCGGTATTGAAACTCATCTCCCAGATCCAGAATGAGGTCCAGATCGTCAGTGTCCTCAAGCAGTTCCACCAGGAGGATGTTTTGAACCCGGCCGCTGCCTTTCAGGTGTCGCTGGCCCTGCGGCCCGGCATAAACCTCTATAGCGGCATCTTCAACCGCAACCGCACGGTTGTCCGGTGCAATGATAAGCGCCTGTTCTACTGCGTATTCGCCTTCGACAAACGGGATCCAGTTGGTCATTTCGATTGTCCTTCTGATTTGCTTTAATCCGGGAATGAAACTTTGAGACGTAATCATTCTTTATATAAGGATCTTGATCGCCGGTTTCAAGCGCAGAGTTTATTATAGACGTCCGGCAATCAACTTTCTTGTATCTCCCCGCTTCGGCGGGATCTTACGAGCGGCAATCCTAAAGAGAAGGATCTTCGAACTCGACAATCGCTTACTTTCGGTCTATATTGAATCCAATTTTCGCCAAGCCGGGCAGACTTCGCTGACGCATTCAGAATGGAACGGTATGATCTCTTCGCCAAAAAACGCCGCATCTTCCCGTATTTTCTATGGCTGGTATGTACTGGCCGCCAGTTTTTTACTCCTTTTTTTCCAATCCGGTGCCCGGTTTTCTTTCGGGATCATGTTTAAGCCCATGATGGCCGAACTGGGCTGGAACCGGGCCTCGATCTCATCGGTCTTTTTTATCAATATGGTCTTCTTCGCGCTGGCGCTCAGTGTTGGCGGTAAGCTTTACGATCGTTACGGGCCGCGATGGGTGATTTTTGTTTCAACTGTCCTGCTGGCAGGCGGCTATATGTGCACCGCACTGGTTCGTTCGCTGTGGCAATTTTATCTTTTTTACGGCATTTTAACGGCAACGGGAACCGGTGGTGCTTCAGTCCCGCTGATCGCCTCATTGATGAGTAAATGGTTTGAAAAGCGCAGAGGCCTGGCTATCAGCCTGGCGCTCTCCGGCACCTGCCTGGGCCAGTTTATAATGGTTCCCATTTTCAATCAGTTTGTTTTACATTACAGTTGGCGAATCTCTTACCTGCTTATCGGTTTGCTTGTTCTGGTCATCAATACCGTTCTGGCGTTTTCGGTAATTGAGGGCAACCCGGTCGATCTGGGTCTTGAACCCTACGGTCATAAAAAATCAAATGATGCCGGCGACCGGAAATCATCCACCGCATCAGCGGCCCAAGACCCGGATATGAATCTGCCCCAGGCCCTGAAAACCTTCTCGTTCTGGCTTTTTCTACTCTTTATGCTTATCTGCGGCAGCGGTGATTTCCTGGTGGCCACCCACCTGGTTCCCTTTGTGACCGATTACGGTGTCTCGCCCACCGCAGCCGCCAACATGCTGGCGCTGTATGGCTTGATGAGCCTGGGCGGCATCCTGGTTGCCGGGCCGATTTCGGATCTGATCGGCAACAAAATCCCCATTGCCTTCACCTTTGTTTTGCGAGTGATATTATTTGCGCTGATTTTAAAATATCGCACGCCGCTTAGCTTTTACATTTTTGCAGCGGGCTTTGGATTTACATGGCTGGTTACCGCCCCGCTGACCACAACCCTGGTCGGCAGGTTGTACGGTTTCGCCCACGTGGGCATGATCTCCGGCTTTATTACCACCGTTCACCATTTAGGGGGTGGATTCTGGGCTTACATGGGCGGTCTGATTTTTGATAAAACTGGGAGCTACCAAATTATTTTTATATTTTCGACGATATTGGCCGCTATTGCGGCGATCTCTGCGATGGCCATAAAAGAAAAAAAACACGCTCTATAAACAAAGGAAGATGGGTTTGCTGTGAATAAGGTGCCCGTCCGGTCAAAATACAAAAAAAATCGAAAACCGCCGGGCAGGAATGAAGGTTTTTTTAAGCTTATCAAAATTCTTGTCAGGGTATTGCTCTGGCCTTTTTTCCGCATTGAGGTTGGGGGTCTGAAAAACCTGCCGCGGGACAGGGCCTTTATCCTTTTGTCCAAACACCAGCGCTGGGAAGACATCCCGCTGCTGAGCCTGGCCACGCCGCGTCCACTTTATTATATCGCCAAATATGAGCTATTCAAAAATGCCCTGAGCTACCGGTTTTTCGGCGCACTGGGCGGCATCCCTTTGAACCGGCAAAGACCCCTTGAAAGCCGTCGCTTTTTACAAGCCACCATTCAACTGCTTGAAAAGGGTGAAGGGATCGTCATCTTCCCGGAAGGTACCTATTACCGCAACAAAATGGGACCCGGCCAGACCGGCATGGTAAGATTTGTGCTGTCCCGGCTGAAGCTTGCCTTCATTCCCGTCGGCATCAATTATGCAAGCAACCGCTGGCGAACCCGTGTTCGCATAAACTTCGGCAAAGCGTTTCATACCGATCCGACTCTATCCGCAGACACCTTTGTTAACCGTATGATGAAAGAGATTGCAGCGCTTTCGGGGTTGACCATCGATTAGGAGTTGATTCCGACATGGACGTCATCATTTTCAATTAGAACCCATCCCGTTTCCGCCTCACAAAAATTCAACCACCACCCCTATGACTGAATTAAAATTATTATTTTAGTGATCGTCATAGTCATTTAAGCGTGATTCAATTCACTTAATTTGAATTTAGTAAATAAATCAAAAAAACTGTTGATTCGCTTAAAATAGTACTATATGGAATGATGCTAGCGGACAAAGGCCTATTTTACCGCTTGAAAGCAGCAATTCCCTCCAAGCATTTTTCTAGCCAAGAGAAGAAGGTAGTCAAAATTTAACGGTTAATTATTAGCCAGATGGTGAAAAAATGGATGCGTTATTGAAACCGTTGCGCGACGCGGACACGGCAGCCAAGTACTTTCACGACAATTGGGGTACGCGATCAGGCACTGACCGGCGACAAAAAAATCGATTATACCTGGGCCCGAAAAGGAGAATACGCACCGAACGCCGCGGTGGATTTGATCGCCGCCGGCTGTCTTTTGTCAATAGAAGAGCCGTGATGGACTTAAGGGAAGCTTACAGAGACTTATAATCAGAACGATTTAAAAATCTTTGCTATAAAAAACAGGGCGTAGAATGCCCTGTTTTTTTTTACTTATTTTTACTCTACTTTACTACACTTTACTCTATTTTACAGATCTTTACACTAGTCATGTAAAGCTTTCAAAACCGGCCGCACGAAATGGATTGCAGTTGTTTTGTTTCGGGAAATATTTTGACCGGCGCGGCGATGTGGCCGGATGAATTTGATGCTTGAATATATTACGATTCAACCCTATAATCAGCAATCATCTTTAGGCGCCTTTCAACGGTTACCATTGACCGGCAATCCCAAGTTTATTGAACCATGGCTGAGATCAGACCATTCAAATCGTGGCGTTATCGCCCATCATTATTAAAAAATATCGAGGAGCTAACCTCGCCGTTGTTTGATGTGGCCTCTGAAAAACAACGGGAGGCGCTTTACGGTAATCCGCTGAACAGTATTCACCTTTCGATTCCCCGGGGGGATCAGCCGGCTAAAAACGCGGCAACGATTTTGAATGAATGGAAACAGAGAAATTATCTCATTCAGGATCAGGTGCCCGGCATCTATGTATATTATCAATATTTTTCTTTACCGTCTGAACCCAAACCCTATTGCCGCAAGGGGTTTATCTGTAAGATCAGAGTCCACGATTGGCCGGACAACATTATTTTAAGGCATGAAAACACCATGGATGAAGCGGTCGACGGGCAGATCGAGCTGCTAACCGAAACCCGGCTGAACGCCAGTCCGACACACGGACTATACACGGATGAATCATTTGAACTGGAGCCGTACATGGATGCCTGCATCCGGGACCCGATTTGCGAAGCAGAGAATTACCAGGGGGTAAAAGATGTGATGGGTATCATCCAGGATGAATCCATTATTGCCAGATTTGTTGAACGGCTAAAAAACGAGCAGGTTATTCTGGCTGATGGCCATCACCGCTATGCGGGTTCTCTGGCGTATATGAAGCAGCAAACGGCCAATAATCCGGCCCATACAGGCGATGAGGGTTACAATTTTCACCTGATGTGGCTCACCAACACCGAAGCAAACGATTTTCGAATACTGCCGACCCATCGCCTGATCAAAGATCTGGACGATTTTGATGAAACCGACGTCATGAAAAACTTTGAGCTGAATTTTAAGATTAAGCCGGTTACGGATCCAGGTGATATCCACGAGTTCATTCTGGGCAAACCCTGGACATTTGGGCTTATTTTTAAGGAAAATGCGTATGCGGTCCGGTTAAAGCCGGAAGCCTTTCCGGCGCTAAAATGGAATTTCCCGGAACCGGTGAAGCAGCAGGATCTGACGGTGGCGCATTATTTTATCATTGAGGATATTCTGGGCATTGCGGGAAAAAAACAAAATACCTCAACCAATATTGAATATGAAAGAAATTTTACAAAATGTATGACGACCGTTATGAAAGATGAAGCGCAGATGGCGATCATTACCAATGACGTTTGCATTGAGGACGTCAAACAGGTTTGCGGCTGCGGCTGTACCATGCCTCCAAAATCCACCTTTTTTTACCCGAAGGCTGTGTGCGGGTTCCTCTTCTCCTCCGTGTAAAACCGACTTTTAGCTCCATATATTTTTTACAAAGCCAACAGGTGATTTGGTTCAAAATGCTCGCAAAAACAAGTGCGCTAAAGTGACTAAAGTGAACTAAAGTGCATAAAATTATGGTGTTGCTGAGCTCCGTCCCCAATAAAAAGGCAGAATTTCTCAACTTTAGTCAGTTTGGATCAATTGCCACTTTAGTCACTTTTTTATTGATTTTTACCAAAAAAAAATATGGCGCTCTGCGGTCATTTCTAGCCGGATCTCAAAACCGTTTCAATCCGCTCCAGGGCCCAGTCGATTTGGTCTTTGGTGATCACCAGCGGCGGTGCAAAACGAATCGTATGATCATGGGTCTCTTTGCAAAGCAGTCCCATGGACATCAACGTCTCGCAATATGTGCGGGCACCGCCGGCATCGGGCATCAGTTCAACCGCCAGCATGAGTCCCCTGCCCCGCACCTCTTTAATGTGATCTGACCGGATCTTAGACAGGTTCGATAAAAAATAATCCCCCATCTCCGCGGCGTTTTCAATCATATGCTCTTCGACCAAAACCTGAAGTGCCGTCCGCGCAATGGCACAGGCCAGCGGATTGCCGCCGAAGGTGCTGCCGTGTTCACCGGGGCGTAAAACATCCATGACTTCCTTGTTGGAAAGCACCGCTGATATGGGATAAAAGCCGCCGGAAAGCGCTTTGCCGATGAGGGTCAGATCGGCTTCGATCCCTTCATGTTCTTCGGCCAGCAGCTTGCCGGTGCGCCCCAGACCGGTCTGGATTTCATCCAGGACCAAGACGACATTGTTTTGCGAACAGATGGATCTGGCTTTGCGCAGATAGCCATCGGGCGGAATGATGACGCCGGCTTCACCCTGAATGGGTTCTGCCAGAAAAGCGACTGTGTTCGGGGTGATCGCGGCTTCAAGCGCGTCACTGTCGCCAAAAGGAATAATCTTAAAACCGGGGGTGAAGGGGCCGAAATTTTCCCGTGACGGTTTATCCGTGCTGAAACCCACGATGGTGATCGTGCGCCCGTGAAAATTATTTTCACAAACGATGATTTCAGCTTGATCCTGCGGAACGCCTTTGACCTGATAGCCCCACTTGCGAACCGCCTTGATAACCGTTTCCACCGCCTCGGCGCCACTGTTCATCGGCAATACTTTGTGGGAATTCGTCAGATCGCAGAGTTCTTTATAAAGCAGCCCCAGCTGATTGTTGCGAAACGCGCGGGATGTCAGCGTCAGTACCTGTGACTGCTCGATCATGGTGCCCATGATTTTCGGGTGGCAGTGGCCCTGGTTGATCGCCGAATACGCCGACAGGCAGTCCATATATTTGTTGCCCTCGACATCCCATACCCAGATGCCTTCGCCACGGTTTAGGACGACGTCCAGCGGCTTATAATTGTGGGCACCCAGTTCATCTTCAAGGTTTATATAGTCCTGCGGTTTCATGGGTTGTCCTCCTTATTCAGTCTGCATAATGAATCTGCGCGACAGCTAAAGCTTTTGCGGTATTATTTCATATTCGCATTGCCGGGTCAATAATATCAAAACGCTGTGGATAGGAGCTGGCCGATAGGTGCTTTGGTGGATATAGGGCGGGCAAGAATTTCACTACCGATTTGTATCGACTGCTAAACTTGCTTTTGCAAATTTAACCTATTTATGATTTATCATTTTTCATATGCTAAAGGTCAGAAAAACGGGCATTGTTTGAAGCACGTTGGAATTCATCATGGCAACTAAAAAGGCTCAAATGAAGGAGGCAAATATGAGAACCATATTTATCTTTATAACAGTGATCGCACTGATTGTGGCTGCTGGGCTCGCAGACAGTGAAGCGGATGATAAACCCACCCTATATACGGCATATAACATGTGGAAATCTTCAAAGATGAAATGTATCAATTTTAAGGAGGGTGACGACATTTTCCCTGCAGGCACAGAAGTTCGCAGTGTTCGAATCATTCAACAAACCATTGCCTTTACAACTGTGAATGATGGCAAAACCTATACCGTCGGTTTTACTCAGAGATGGCACCCTAAAAAATCGGCAAGCGACTACGGAAAAATGATGTTCACGACTAAAAATTTTGAAGAATTAACAGAAGGGCTGAGTGAAATTGAAATAGACGCTATCAAGAAAGGCATCCTGGTGAATGGAATGAGTAAAAGAGCGGTTTTTATTTGTTATGGCCCTCCGCCGGAGCACCATACCCCGAAACTGGATGCCAAAACCTGGTATTATTGGAAAAACAGAGGGGAAAAATTTGCGGTAAAATTTGACCGGGACAACAAGCTGGTGTCAGACAGCTCAGGTAACTGAATGCACATTTGAAAAGAACAAAACGAGATGTTTTATGTTGATCGGGTAATTGATGTTCAAATAGTTGAACATTGAACATTAAAAGGAAAGCCGGCTGAATTGATCATACCGGAAAGAATTATAGAAAATCAAAGTGCGGATGTGAATTTGGTTAGTGGTGCCACAAATAATAGTATCATAATTAACTAAACCTTCAATAACATAATAAAGGGTTCCGGCTAAAGAAATAAAAAACTGATCGATTTCAATAAGGGCAGACAATATGAAAATACTGGCAATTAATTCCAGCCCCCGTAGTGGTGGTCAGAGCAAAACCGAACTCATGCTTAATCACCTTGCCGAAGGCATGCAGGAAGCCGGTGCCGACGTCGAGGTCGTGAACCTTCGTGAGAAAAAAATTAAAAATTGCATCGGCTGCTACACATGTTGGACCAAAACCCCAGGCAAATGCGCGCACAAGGACGACATGGCCAAAGAACTGTTCCCGAAATGGCTGGAATCCGACATGGTTGTCTATGGGACCCCCCTTTATTACCATTTCATTAATAGCGCGATGAGCACCTTTTTAGAGCGCACGCTTCCGGCCATACAGCCTTTCTTTGAGCGAATCGAAGGAAAAACTTACCACCCCCTGCGCCAAAAGGTTCCCTCGATTGTCTTGCTCTCTGTTTGCGGATTTCCCGAGGGATCGGAATTTGACCCACTCTCAGAATTTGTCAATCGTACGCGCCATAAAGATGTAACGATTGTGGCCGAAATTTATCGATCCGCTGCTGAGACGATGACGAGTGGTTTTTTGGAGGATAAAAGA
>JBFFCW010000112.1:0-10010 GCA_041559695.1 Desulfobacterales bacterium | reverse complement strand
GACATGGGCCTTGAGGACTTTGTTCTCCCAGGTATTGCGCACATCCAGCGCGCCCGGCATGTCTTTTAATCGGGCGGCAAGCTGATTGCCTTTTTCGAAAATATAGGCGGGATCCAGGCCGTATAAGCGGATTTCCAGAAAGCCGGGCTCCTCCGAACCCAGCCACATCTGCTTTACCCGGCCGGTGGCTTCCGGAATGTGATCGAAAAAATACTGCCGCACCCGCTCGACGATTTCCGGAACCGGATCGGGGGACTCGGTGTTGACAATCACAAAAGCCACATGAGGATCCGGGTCCAGGGGCGAGAGCACCAGGAAAAAGCGGGGTCCACCGGTGCCCACATAGGCAATGGTGCTGGTGATTTCCGGGTTTTGTTCTTTATCGGCCAGCCAGGTGGTCAGTTGCTGGACCACTTCATCGGTGCTCTCGATCCGATAGCCGGCCGGCAGGTCAACGTAGACCAAAAACTGGTTGCGCACACTGGGTCCGAAAAACTCTCGCACCAGCAGTGAGGCAATGAATCCACCGAAAAGAATGACACCAACAGCCCCCACGATTACGATGAATCTGAGGTGCAGCATTTTTTCCAATATTTTAAGGTAGATCCGGTAAAAGCGTCCCGAATAGGCATCCATTTCGTTTTCATCGTTAGAACTATCGGCTGATGGCGAGGTCTGCGAATCCTTTTTCTTCGGCGGCTTGACTTTCATAAACCAGAAACACATGGCCGGTGTCATGTACATGGACAGAAACCAGGAGGACAACAGCAGCAAAATGACCACCATCGGCAAAGAGAAGGCATATTCACCGGTCTGGCCGTCGATCAATAACATGGGCAGGAATGCGAAAATGGTGGTCAAAGATGAGGTTAATAGCGGAATGGCCAGCGTCTTTCCGGTGGCCAGGCAGGCTGCATTTCTTTCCTCACCGCGTTCAAGCCGGGAACGGATATCTTCGGCGATGACAATGCCATTGTCCACCAGCATCCCCAGGGCGATGATCGATGATGCAATCGAGACGCGCTCCAGTTCGATTGCAAAAAAGCGCATGCTGATCAGCCCCAGCAGCATGGTCATGGGCACAAAAGACCCCACAATCAACCCTGTCCGCACCCCTAAAAACAGCATAACCACCACCAGGACGATGACCAGGGTCTGGTAGACGTTGCTGAGTCCGCCGGCCACGGCGACTTGCACCAGGTCCGGTTGAAAGGTGGCGTATTCCAATGCATAACCGATGGGAAGGTAAGACTCCAAGTCTTCGAGCTTGCGGGTCAGACGCTGACCGAAATCCACCGAGTTGACTCCCGGTGTGATCGACACACTGATGACGATGGTGCGCTTGCCGTTGAAATAGACCATGTCCTGGGGCGGATCTTCGTAACCGCGATAAACCGACACGATGTCCTTGAGCTGGATGGTCTGCTCGGTGTCCGGTATGGCGATTTCAACATTTTCGATGTCTTCGATGCTGCGAAAAGTGCCCGTAGGCTCGACGATGACATCCTGTTGGGCGGCATCGAAGGTCCCCCCCGGCAGCACCACATTCTGCTTGACCAGGGTGTCGATCACCTCTTCACCGCTAATGCCGAACTGCGCCAGCCGGGTGGTTGAGAAATCCAAAAAAACCTGCTCATGGTGGACGCCGTAGAGATCGATTTTGCGAATGCCATGGAGCTCATACAGCCGGTCGCGAATATCCCGGGCCACGATGCGCATCTCAGCCATCGAAAAACCGTCCGACACCAGGGCGATGTCGGCAACTGATACCAGCCCGAATTCGTCGTTGACAAATGGGCCGATGGTTCCGGTTGGCAACTGCGGTTTAATATCCATCATCTTGTTGCGGACCCGCTGCCAGACAAAATCAAGATCTTCGACTTCGTCGCGGGTTTCAGCGTGTAGAATGACCCGGCCGTTTTTCGAATCCGACCACATGTCGTCGATTTCCGGGAGGGTGCGCATCTGGGCCTCGAGCTTACGGGTAACCAGCTCTTCGATATCGGCTGGTTTCATACCGGGGAAAAAGGCGGTGACTACGATCTCGCGGATAACGATCGGCGGATCCTCCTGCCGTGGAAAGGCAAAAAACTGACCAAGACCACCTACGATAATGGTAAAAATGATAATCATTGTCAGTCTTTGGGTGCCTAACGAAAAGTTGGTGATGGCGGACATATTGGGAATCCTTGTATGTTATTTCACAAATTATTCAGGTTACGTTCCTTATCAACGGCGATCTAAAATCCGCAATTGATTTTAATCTGGGTGATCTTTGTGTGTTTGTGGTTAAAAACGATAGATTATTCGGCCTTTTTGATCTCAAAATCTTTTTTTTCGGCCGGCTGCTCCATGAGCTTGACCTTCTGGCCATCTTCAAGAAAGCTGACACCTGCCACAGCGATGATGTCACCTTTTTTGACTCCATCGGCAATGACGACATTATCGTCCCGAACGCTGCCGCTTTCGATCTGAGTTTTCTTTACGGTTGATGTTTGAGGATCGTAGACAAAGACAAAACCCTTAGTGGTATCGCCCCGCTGTGCAATCGCTGATAACGGGGCCAGATAGGCGGCTTTTTGATCATCGCCGGCAAGCAACAGGGTCACCCGGGCGGTCATTCCGGGTCGAATACGTTGATCCGGGTCTTCGATGGTGAGCTTGATCGGAAAGGCATTGGCGGTGCCGGCCACCTTGCTAATTTCGGTCACCCGTCCATGGTAGGTGCGATCGGCAAATACGGGGAATCGGATTTCCCCTTTTTGGTCCATATCGATGTCGTCGATGGCATCTTCCGGGATGCTGATTGCCACTTCCATGCCGGTATTCTTAAAAACATCAAATAACTTCTGGCCGCGGGCGACTTCAAAGAAAGGTTCAACATTGCGAGTGGCAATCACCCCGTCAAACGGCGCCCGCAGGACGGTTTTGTCCAAATCGCGCAGCGCTAATTTGAGCTGGGACTTGGCGAATTGAACCTGGTTGATAGCGCCATCTACAGCGGCTTGAGAGTTATCCAGGGCGGCTTGACTGACAGCACCGGGGTCCTGTTTGTTGATTCGCTGGAAGCGGTCCAGGTCGTTGCGCTTATCGGCCAGCTTAACTTTGGCACGCCCCAGCTCGGCTTCGGCGGCCTTGACATTTAAGTTGTAGGTTCGCTTGTCCAGGACGGCCAGCACCTGACCTTTGTTTATTCTGTCGCCCACGTCGACGCGCACTTCCCGGACGTTGCCGGCAACCTCAAAACTGATACTGGAGCTGTCGGCTGCTTCGACGACGCCGGAAAATTGTCGTAATTTGCCGGCTGCCTGCTCGGATACGGTGATGGTTTTGATGGCGCGGATGCGTTCAGGCGGCGGCGGCGGCGCCTCACGGCAGGCAGCGACGGTCAAAAGGAGTGACAACCCGAACAGCATATGCATAAAGGGATTGCAGAATTGATTTCGCATATCTTTGATTTCTCCCATTCAATATGGATTAAATAAATAAACGTAATAGGTTTAGGACGATGTTGTCAAGACAAGAAAAGTAATATATTTCAGTGTTATATGCCATTATTCGCTCGAAAAGAAAATAATGATCCCGTCATTCGTTAATCACCTGACCGCGGGATACAAAAGAAATTCCCTGGCCGGAGCGCGTGCCGATCATCACCCCTTCGATCAGGGGCGGGTTGACTTTTGTCCGGGATTGCCACTTAACCAGAAAATTCGCACCGGAGCCCCCGGCGGTATCCCCCTCGGTCAGAATATAGCGGGTGGATGCCATGGCCTTTAATTCAGCAGGCTTGTCCAGATACTCTTTTACGAGCTTGCCTTCGGAATCAAAAAATTTGACCGAAACCAGGGTAATGGGGTTTTTGGGGTCGGTGTTTCGGATGCTCAGCGTGGCGGCCAGGCTAAACGGGTTTCCCCTCAGGCCGCTGTATATATGGGAATAGATGGGCACATAAACGGTTTGGCCGGCAGATAACGCAATTTCTGAACCCGCCCTGGTGGTGGCGACCAGGCCTATCAGCAGAAAAACAGCCCCCAGTATGGAACATAAACTGTAAAGAATTCTGGTGTTTTTCATGATTTTTTCTCCTAATGTATACTCCTTAATTTGACTTTCCATCATTTGGAATTTTTGAACATTAATATTTAAACAGAATAAATTATAAATTGCACAGAAAATAGCAAGCATAAAAACAAGAATGAACATAATTCGCCGTCTTGTTTTATTGAAAAGATCTGGGTATGCTTGAGTTAATCGCCATCTGCTTTTTTATTCACCGCAAACAAATGGAGCCATGAAAACTTGAATCATCCAGTTGAAACAACGCCAAAACTTCGGGTGATGGGAGTGAATGCCATGAGAAGATTTTCCCTGCCTCTCATCTTTGTTGGTTTGTTCTGTGTCATGATCAGCATCATGGAGGCGATGGCCATTGAATCGGATTTAGCGCTTGGCAAGAAATGGTCGGGCGACTTCGACGGGATGGCTGAAAGACATCTGATCCGGGCCCTGGTGCCCCCCAGCAAGACGTTTTACTTTTTGGATGGGGCTGACCAGCGCGGTCTGATTTATGAGCTTCTCAAAGAATTTGAAACCTATCTGAATACGGAACTCAAGCGTAAAACGCTTAAGATCAAGGTGGTTATTATTCCCACCAGGCGAGACCGGCTGTTGCCGGCACTGGCAGAAGGGCTTGGTGACATTGCGGCCGGGAACCTGACCATCACGCCGGCGCGTCAAAAAGAGGTGGATTTTTCGGCTCCTCATTTGACCGGTGTAGACGAAATCATTATTACCAGAGCCGCCTCACCACAGATTAAAACCCTCGATGATTTGTCCGGAAAAGAAATCCATGTCAGGAAATCCAGCAGTTATTATGAAAGCCTTTTGCAGCTTAATACCCGGTTTAAAAAGTCCGGCGTCAAGCCGATCAAGATCGTGCCGGCCGATGAATACCTGGAGGATGAAGATCTGCTGGAAATGATGAACGCGGGTCTTATCCCGATGATTGTGATGGACAGCCATAAGGCTGAATTCTGGACACAGGTGTTTCAGGAAATAAGGCTGCATCCAGATATAAAACTCAGAAGCGGAGGGCAGATCGCCTGGGCCATTCGCAAAAAAAGCCCCAGTCTGAAAAAAGTTATCGATCGATTTATCAAATCACACAAAAAAGGAACGCTAAAGGGCAACATCCTGTATAAACGTTATCTGCAAAATACGAAATGGGTACGCAACGCCCTGGCCGAGAAAGAATTTCAACGCTTCAAAGAAGCGGTTGATTTTTTTAAAGAGTATTCGAAGCAATACAATTTTGACTGGCTGATGATCGCCGCCCAGGCCTACCAGGAATCCGGTATCGATCAGAGCAAACGCAGCCCGGCCGGCGCCATTGGTGTCATGCAGTTGCTGCCCAGCACCGCTGCCGATCCCAATGTGAACATTCGTAAAATAGACGTCAAGGAGCACAACATCCATGCGGGCGTTAAATATCTTCGATTTCTGCATGACCGCTATTTTAAAAACGAACCCATGGATGCACTCAATAAAATGCTCTTTACGTTTGCCAGCTACAATGCCGGTCCTGGCAGGGTCATTAAGTTACGGCGAGAGGCCAAGGAATCCGGATTCGATTCTAACCTCTGGTTTCGTAACGTCGAAATCATCGCAGCCCGACGAATCGGGGCGGAAACGGTGCAGTACGTGAGCAATATCTATAAGTACTATATCGCTTACCGGTTTATTGTGAAGGAATTCAGCCAGAAAAAGGAAGAAAAAATCCAGGCGAATTGAAGGGCTATACCTGAACGCGCCTCACCCCTGCGTATTCTGCCATTAAATCCCGAGATCCGCCCGGGGTTTGGCCCCGGTGCCGCTGTCAATTCTTGGCTGACAGGCAATAATTCTCTTCGCAGCGATTTCGTGCAGGCCGGCAAGTTGTTTTTTGATGTTTTTTGTTCGGTTTCCGGCAAGTTCCAGAAGAGTTGTATTTGTCGCCGTTGACACAGAAGATTCATTTAGAAATGCACGATCGCTTTCTGTAGCCACCCCGCACACATCCACCTGCGCCGTCGGATGTTCCTTCAAGATAGCGGAAACTCTTTTGAGGTAATCGATTGCAGCTTCATCGAGTTCATCGCTTCCGGGTTCAAACCCGATGGGATTGAGACGAATCTTGGTGGCCTGATTATAAGCGAATTCAGCGGCTGAGATGCCAAGGCCATAGGGCCCCAGCATGAACTTCAGATAAGACAGCGCAGAGGTCTGGAGTGTTTTCGCCAATACTTTGTTAACGGCGTCGGCAACGCTGAATTGCGGATCATTAATATCACCGCTAAGTGGAATGTTGAGTCTGACATTATTTTGCTTGTCGCGCATTAGCTTCAAAGCCGAATCAAGCGACATACTGATTTGAATTTTTCCCTGCTTTTCTTCTGATGGGCTTTCTGCCTTTACGCGTTCGACTTTGGGGTTGTATAAAACCAGATCGATTTTGCCGTCTAACTGATTTTGGTTGATTTTTATCGGAATATCGGCCTGCATTTCACCGCTGGTAAATCGGTACCCCGTGTTCTGGATGACATATGGAGAAAGGGGCGGCAGTTCCAGAGACTCGATTTTACCGATCCAATCCAGACCGAGCTGCCCGGCAAACGGCTGCATGGTGCCGTCCAAAGACAGGCGCGCATCCTCTCTATCGGAAATCGACAATTTTATTGTTGCGGGCTTCTCCGGACGACGGCTGTCCAGATCCGCCAGGCGGCCTTCCAGTATATTCAGATCGATACTGAACGCCGGGCTGACGCTTTCATCCTTGAACCGCAATCCGCTCTCACCGGAAATGTCAAACTGTCCGATGCGAAATTCAAATTTGTCGGATTTCTTTTTAGTTTTGGTATCAGAAGCGGCTCGATTCGATTGATCCGCAGAAGACGCATCGCTTCCGATGGCATTCAATTTTTCGATGGCCGTCAATTTTCCATCGGAGTCACGGTGCACGTAGGCTTGCAATGCTTTTAATTGGATCGCATCGATGGCAAGATAATTTTGCTGTGAAAGCCGGACATTTTTAACTTGGACTTCCTGTATGCGAAGTGGAGGGGAATCTGTGACAGGTGATTGTGCGGATTTAAGATCTGCGAGCAGTACCGGCCCGTTTAATGCGATACCTGAAACCTTAATGCTGTCTGTCCCTTGAACCTGGATGGCCTGAATATCAACCCGATCCGAATTGAACAAATGCTGGTCGGTTTCAGAATGAAGAATTTCGATCTTGTTGAGGCTGATGTCCGCTTCGGCCTTAACTGAAGAATAATCATTTGTCTCTCCGGAATCCAGTTGACCCTTCCAGAATAATCCCTGGTGTTCAAATTTGAGTTTGCGGCCCGGCAGGTTCACCAGCAAATGGTTGCTGTCGATGGCCCCATCTGCGATGAGCCTTTGGCCCGCGGCATCTGCTGGTATGGAAAATTGAAGGGCGCCCTTCCATGTGAGCTCTTCTTCGGCAAGGTTTATCTCCGGAGACTCCATTTTAACGGCAGCAAGACGCATCTGACCGTCTGTATTGATATTCATCCTGGTTTTCTCCTGGGCGAAATCGAATTTTCCCTGCCAATCGAGGCCGGCGTGCGCGAGGTTCAAATTCTGTAGCATTAGATTAACTGTCAACGGACCACCGGCAAGATTACCGTCAGCAATGATGCGTTGTTCACCGGTCTTTTCCTCGAAAGATAGTTGGACCGTACCTTTCCAGTTAAGCTTTTCTTCAATGAGTTTCACATCTGGTGCGTTAATCCCGGTATTCTGAAGTGATAACGTGCTGTCTACTTTTAAACTTGAAGCCGCTGGAGTTTGTTCAAAGTTGACCTTGCCCTCCCAGTTCAGCTGTTCTTGCTGAATCTGCATATTCGCATTTTTGGCGGTCATGGATAGCTTGGATCCATTGAGTTTGCCATCGGTACTGATCTTTAGTGCTTTTTCAGATTCAGGGATTTCAACACCCACCGCTCCATCCCAGGCAAGGTTTTCATCAGAGAATTCGGCATCTCCAATCAGGGTGCGAATTTGAGATAGTCTCAGGATACCTTTCTGCTGGTGGTTGAAGGCGCCGTCAGCGGTTTGGCGAGTTTCAATATTCACGTCTAAGTCAAGAAGGCCCTCGAGCGTTTTTAGATGCGGTTGCAGCAGCTGGTTAAATGGGTTGAGGGGCAAGCCTTTTAATTTGATCTGGCCGGAAACCGCGACGTCTCTTCCGAATGGAGAAACATCCAGCTGGAGTTGAACTGGGGCGTCATTGAGTTGCCCGGTGAACTCCAGGCGGGCATTGTCCTCTTGCATCCAGCTGGTGAGCTTCGAGATTTTAGCCTGTTCGATCGCTAGATCGGATTTCAGCCTGGCACTGACCAATTCAATCCTGCTGTTTATGACCGTTGCTTCTTGAAAAGAAAAATTCCACGAGGAAGGCTCGGCGGGTTCCGTCTGTTTCGTAATAATGATTCCGCCGATTCGCCAGTTACCATCCTCAAATTCCTCAACGGTTAATTCGGTATCGCTGATCGTAAAACGCTCCAGGACTAAGCGCTTGCGGATAAAGGGCGTCCACTTGATGTGAACGGATGCCTGCGGAATCTTAAGTACGGTTTGCTTGCCGATTGTGACGCTTAAGTTCGTTACGGCCATCCGACCGGTAATCGGATTGAAATCCACATCCTCCACGGTTGCTTGATCTGCACCCTGATCCTTCAGATAGCGCTCGATGCCATAGTCGATCCCAACTGGCAGCATGATGAAAAACAAAACGACCACAAACGCCAGCCCGATCAAGATCCAGAACCAGATACTGCGAATGATCTTCTGTTCAGTCGGCGTGCTATCTGAAGAATGGTCTTGCATGGCAAAGGCTTTCTATAGCGCTTACGAATGTGACAAAAAAATGGCTGAGGGGGCTTTGCAATTCTTTAGACCAATCTAAATCAATAAATCCTAAAGTCAATGCGGTGTCCCGGTTGGTCAATTAAAGATCCGAACAGCGCTTTGGATAATGGCGAATCGAATTGCTCATGCAGATTGGCTTTTGCTCGAGGTAGAGGGTGCTTTTTCAGCTGCCCTGGATTTGCGTTTAAACTCACTCAAGCGTTGAAAAATCACGAAGAAGACCGGAACGAACAGGACCGCCAGAGCGGTGGAAGCCATCATCCCACCGAAAACCGCGGTGCCTACCGCCTGCTGGCTGGCTGATCCGGCTCCTGAGGCAAACACCAGCGGCAATACGCCAAAAATAAAAGAGAAAGCGGTCATCAAAACCGGTCGAAAGCGCAACCTGGCTGCCTCGGCGGCGGCTTCAACAATATCTTTGCCCTGGGCGCGCAGCTCCCGGGCAAATTCAGCGATCAAAATGGCGTTTTTGCTGGCCAGGGCAATCAGCAATACGATGCCGATCTGGGTATACAGGTTGTTGTCAAAGCCGCACATCACCAGGGCAATGGCGCTTCCCAATAGGGCCACCGGCACGGCTATAATAATAATTGCCGGGCTGGACCAGCTTTCGTACTGGGCGGAGAGCACCAGAAATACCAGGGTCAGCGCCAGGGAAAAGATTAACAGGGCTTCGCCGCCCAGCTGTTTTTCCTGAAAGGATATGCCGGACCATTCGAAGCCCATGGTTGGGGGCAGTTTGGTGGCAGCCATTTCCTCCATGAGCCCCAGGGCCTGTGAGGAGCTGTAACCCGGTGCCGACGCACCGCCGATGGTGGCGGCCGGATATAGGTTAAAGCGAAAGACCACCTGGGGGCCCAGTGTGTCCTCAACATTGACCAGGGTGCCGATGGGTACCATACGCCACTGTTGCTGCGCACTTCGAGTTGGTTAATGTCTTCGGCCTGGACCCGAAATTGAGGTGCGGCCTGGACCTTGACCTGGTAGGTTCGCCCGAATTTGTTAAAGTCGTTGACATAGGCTGAGCCCAAAAATGCCTGCAGGGTGCCGAAAACATCATTCAACGGAATATCCTGTGT